>NZ_JBICTE010000014.1:0-142537 GCF_043197485.1 Micromonospora sp. NPDC049102
CCACGGGCCCGCGAGCGACGGTTCACCAGCGGCCGAAACGGCCGGTCCTCTCGGCCTCCGCAGGCCGGCCAGGGGCTTTGACACACGGCCTAGCCGCATCGGCCGGGTCGGCCGGGCCGACGCAGCGCGGCTCGGACGAGTTGCTGCCATACCTCACCACCCGGGCCGAGATGGTGCTCACCGAAGCGTCGGACGCGCTGCTCGGCTGGACCGGCGACCACCTACCGGGCGCGGACCCGACCGCGCTCGCCTTCGCCGCCGACACGATCGTCCGCCTCGTGGTGAGCCACATCGTGCTCCCCGGCGCGCCGATCGAACAGACCGCAACGGCCCTCGCCAACCTGGCCGTACACCTCTTCACCACCGCCCGCCCGTCCCACTGACCCGCTCGCCCCGCGCCCCGCGCCCCGGATCCCCACAACATCACCGATGTTGCTGCCTCAGCCACGCCGGAGGCAGCAACATCGGGGTTGTTGCGCGGATCTTGCTCGGCCCAGCGTGTGTGGATCCGCCCCATGATCCCCGCCCGGCCGGTCCAGATCTGCGTGAGGGAGTGACCCGCACGGCCCAGCACTCGAACCGGCGCAGCCCAGCGCACAAGGCCCAGCGCGGCCAGCGCGGCCAGCGCGCAAGGCCCAGCGCGGACTCGGCCCGGCCCGGCGTAGACGGGTCAGCGCACCACTCGGCCGCGCAGGATCGTGCGAGACGGGGCACGGACGACCCGTAGGTCGCGGCGGGGGTCCTCGGGGTAGACCGTCAGGTCGGCGAGGCCGCCTACGACCAGCCCCGGAAAGCCGAGCCACTCCCGGGCGCCCCAGGAGGCGGCGGCGAGGACGTCCTCGGCCGGCATGCCGGCCCGCTCGTGCAGCAGCAGCATTTCTTCGGCGGCCAGCCCGTGGTCGATGCCACCGCCGGCGTCGGTGCCCACGTAGATCGGCACGCCCGCCTCGTGGGCGGCCCGCACCACCTCGGGGAAGCGGTCGCGCAGCGCGAGCATGTGTTCGGCGTACCCGGGGAACTTGGTTTGCGCCTGCTCGGCGATTCCGCCGAAGGTCGCGATGTTGATCATCGTTGGGACCAGGGCGGTCCCCTGCCGGGCCATCTCGTCGATCAGGTCGAGGCTCAGGCCGGTGCCGTGCTCGACCGAGTCCACACCGGCGCGCACCATGATCTCGACGGCGGACTCGGAGAAGGTGTGCACCGCGGCGCGTACCCCGGCGTCGTGCGCGGCCCGCACGGCGGCGGTCAGGGTGTCGGCGTCCCAGGCCGGCGCGAGGTCGCCCACGCCCCGGTCGATCCAGTCGCCGACCAGCTTGACCCAGCCGTTGCCGGCCTTCGCCTGGGCGGCCACCGTCGCGGCGACCTCGGTGGCGTCGACCTCGACGCCGATGTCGCGCAGGTAGCGCTTCGGGGGCGCGACGTGCCGGCCCGCACGGGCCAGTCGCGGCAGGTCCGGTTCGTCGTCCAACTCGGGGTACGGGTACGGCGAGCCGGCGTCCCGGATCGCCAGCACCCCGGCGTCCCGGTCGACGTGGGCCAGCTCGCGGGCCTGATCGACCGAGGTGATCGGGGCGCCACCCCGGGCGATGCCGATGTGGCAGTGCGCGTCGACCAGCCCCGGCAGCACGAACCCGCCGTCCACGACGGTCTCCGCGCCGGGCACCGGGGTGAAGGTCACCCGGTCGCCGACCAGCCAGAGGTCCCGGACCTCGTCGTCGGGGAGCAGTACGCCGCGCACATGAAGGGCCATGCGCACAGTCCTACCCGATCACTCCCCGTCGGGGGCGAGCAGGTCGTTCGTCCGGCTGGTCAGCGCCGGCAGGTCGACGGAGACCTTCCACGGCCGCTCGGTGACGAACAGATCCTCGGTGTGCGCGACCTGCTCGTACTCCCGGTTCGCGCCGAGCGCGTACTCGGTCAGCGTGACGCGCTCCTGCGACGGGTCCACCACCCAGTAGGACCGGATTCCGGCGTGCGCGTAGACCTTCGCCTTGTCGTACATGTCGCGGAAGCTCGAGGTCGGGGAGACGACCTCCACGGCGAGCAGGGCATCCTCGACCGGGACCGGCGACCGGCCGGCGTGCTTGCGGCGGATGACCACCACGTCGGGGCGCGGCTCGTTGCGCCGGTCGACCCGCATCGACAGGTCGATGCTGACCAGGTATTCCGGTGGGCAGTTGACTTCGACGGCCAGCAGCAGTCGAACGCAGAGATCTTGGTGCACGGCAGTCGGCGACGGCACGATCAACCTTCCGTTGATCAGTTCGTACGGAAGGTCCTTTGGCAGGTCACCGAGGTCGTCGACCGTCCACTCGTGCCGTTCGGGCAGGATCGGGGCCGCGGTCATGACATCTCCTCCCAGGGGGCGACATCACCCTAAGCGCCGAATCAGTCGCCCGCCGTCACCGACACGCGTCAGCGCGGGCCCTTGTCGCCGCCCTTGCCGAGCTTGTTGAAGTCGATCTTCGGGAGCTTGAAGCCGGGCGGAAGCCCCTGGCCACCGGCGAGGTCGTTCGGGTTCATCCCCGGCGGGAGCTGCGGCATGCCACCGGGGAAGCCGCCCGGCATCCCGGCGCCGGTACGCGGCCGACCGCCACCCTTGGTGCCCTTGCGCTTGTTCTTCGGCGACTTGGTGGCCTTGCGCCGACCGCCGCCGGGCAGACCCATCATGCCGCCCATCTGCTTCATCATCTTCTGCGCGTCGGCGAAGCGGTTGAGCAGCTGGTTGACGTCCATCACGGTGACACCGGAACCGTTGGCGATACGCGCCCGGCGGGAGCCGTTGATGATCTTCGGGTTGTTGCGCTCGCCCGGGGTCATCGACCGGATGATCGCGGTGACCCGGTCGAAGTGGCTGTCGTCCAGGTCGGCGAGCTGGTCCTTCATCTGCCCCATGCCCGGCATCATGGCCAGCACGTTGGCGATCGGACCCATCCGCCGTACCGCGATGAGCTGATCGAGGAAGTCGTCAAGCGTGAACTGCTCCCCGCCCATCAGCTTGGCGGTCATCTTCTCCTTCTGATCGGAGTCGAAGGCCTGTTCGGCCTGCTCGATCAGAGTGAGGACGTCGCCCATGCCGAGGATCCGGCTGGCCATCCGGTCGGGGTGGAAGACGTCGAAGTCCTCCAACTTCTCACCGGTGGAGGCGAACAGGATCGGCTGCCCGGTGACCTCGCGGACCGACAGCGCGGCACCACCACGGGCGTCGCCGTCGAGCTTGGAGAGCACCACGCCGGTGATGCCGACGCCGTCGCGGAACGCCTCGGCGGTGCGGACGGCGTCCTGACCGACCATGGCGTCGATGACGAAGATGACCTCGTCCGGCGACACGGCGTCCCGGATGTCGGCGGCCTGCTGCATCATCTCGGCGTCGATGCCCAGGCGGCCGGCGGTGTCGACGATGACGATGTCGCGGGCGGCACGCTTGGCGTGCTCGATCGAGGCGCGCGCCACCTGGACCGGGTCCCCGGTGCCGTTGCCGGGCTCCGGGGCGTACACCTCGACCCCGGCCCGACCACCGAGCACCTGGAGCTGCCCGACGGCGTTGGGACGCTGGAGGTCTGCGGCGACCAGCAGCGGTTGGTGCCCCTGGCCCTTGAGCCAGCGGGCCAGCTTGCCGGCGAGGGTCGTCTTACCAGAGCCCTGGAGGCCGGCCAGCATGATCACCGTCGGCGGCTGCTTGGCGAACTGGAGCCGCCGCCCCTCGCCGCCGAGCACCTTGATCAGCTCTTCGTTGACGATCTTGATGATCTGCTGGGCCGGGTTGAGCGCCTGGGAGACCTCGGCGCTGCGGGCGCGCTCCTTGACGGCCGCGATGAAGCCCTTGACCACCGGCAGCGCGACGTCCGCCTCCAGCAGCGCGAGGCGGATCTCGCGCGCGGTGGCGTCGATGTCGGCGTCGGTGAGCCGTCCCTTGCCGCGGAGCTTGGTGAAGATCCCGGACAGGCGGTCACTCAAGGTGTCAAACACGCGAACATCCCGTTTGTCAGTGTTCCGGCGGGCACAACACGGCCGGCACTGCGGAGTCCGGCCACCGCTAGGGTAGCCGCCCGGCCGCAAGGCCGCTGGCGGCCCGGCCTCACCCCGAAACCAGGCCCGACTGGTACGCGAAGACGACGAGCTGGGCCCGGTCCCGGGCTCCCAGCTTGCCCATCGCCCGGCTGACGTGCGTCCGAGCGGTCGCCGGGCTGACCACCAACCGGGCGGCGATCTCCTCGTTGTTGAGGCCCTCCCCGACCAGGCCCACCACCTGGCGCTCCCGGTCGGTGAGGGCGTCCAGCCGCGGGTGCGGACGGGGCGCCCGCGACGGACGGGTGGCGAACTCACGCACCACCCGGCGCGTCACCGACGGCGACAGCAGCGCCTCCCCCTCGGCGACCAGCCGGATCGCGCGCAACAGCTCCGGCGGCCGGGTGTCCTTGGTGAGGAAACCGCTCGCGCCGTGACGCAGCGCGTCGAAGACGTACTCGTCCAGCTCGAAGGTCGTGAGCACCACCACCCGGGTGCCGGTCAGGTCGGGATCGGCGACGATCCGGCGGGTCGCCTCGATCCCGTCGATGCCCGGCATCCGGATGTCCATCAGCACGACGTCCGGCCGTTCCTGCCGGGCCAGTTCCACCGCCCGCAGCCCGTCGGCGGCCTCGCCGGCGAGCGCCAGGTCGTCCTCGCTCTCCACCAGCGCGCGCAGCCCGAGGCGGACCAGGTCCTGGTCGTCGGCGATCAGCACCCGGATCACGTGGAGGGCCCCAGCGGCAGCCGGGCCCAGACGCGGAAGCCGCCGCCCGGACGCGGTCCGATCGTCAGCCGCCCGCCCAGCGCTGCCACCCGCTCCCGCATGCCGGCCAGCCCGTGCCCCCCGGCCTGGCCGGCGGCCACGTCGAGCTCTCCGGCCGCGTCGAACCGGCCGGCGGCCCCGACACCCCGGTCCGTGACCTCGACGGTCAGCTCGTTTTCCCGGTAGCCCACGGTCACCTCCGCGCTCGCCACCCCGGCGTGCCGCAGCACGTTGGTCAACGCCTCCTGCACCACCCGGTACGCGGCCAGGTCCACCGCCGCCGGCAACTCCCGTGGGTCACCGTCCTGGCGCAGGTCGACCGCGAGACCGGCACCCGCCAGGCGGTCACAGAGGGCGGGGAGCCGGGCCAGACCGGGCACCGGTTCACGCTCCGCGCCCCGCCGTACCGCGCCCAGCGTGACCCGGAGTTCATCCAGCGCCTCCCGGCTGGTGCGGCTGATCGCGGTCAGAGCCACCTCCGCCTGTTCGGGCCGTTTCGGCAGCAGGTGCAGGGCGATCTCCGCCTGCATGCTGATCGCGGCCAGCCCGTGCCCCACCACGTCGTGTACCTCCTGAGCGATGCGCAGCCGCTCCTCGTCGGCCTGCCGCCGGGCCTGCTCGGCACGCTCCCGGGCCTGCTCGGCGCGGCTACGCGCGGCCGTCTCGCGGTTGACGCGTACCACCACACCTACGGCGAACGGTACGACCACCCAGGCCGACGCCGGCAGCACTCCGAACCAACCCGGCGCCGGCCCACGGCTGACGAAGACGTGCGCCACCAACAGGACGAACGCACCGCTGGCGGCGAGCGCCGCCGGACGCACCGGCAGTCGCACCGCCACGGTGTACACCGCGAACAGGAACGCGAGCAGAATCGGTCCGTACGGGTAGCCGAGCACCAGGTACGTCGAGGTGGCCACGGTGACCACTGCGAGGGTCGCCACCGGGGCTCGCCGCCGAAGCAGTAGGGCGAGGGCGGCGAGCGCGATCAGTGCAAGACAGATGGCATCCACCGGCGTGGACCCCGGCTGGTTGTCCCCGGCCAGGCCGGTCGCGAGCACCCCGAACACGAGCAGCGCCAGGGCGAGGACGGTGTCACCCGCCACCCCCTGCCACCTGGTCCATCGCATGGCCGTCATTCTGCCCTCGGCGACGCCACCAGGCGTGCGTCCACGAGCGGCACCTCAGCTACGCCCCCGGACGTACCCACCGCTCCCGACTGGGCGCGGCCGACGCCGACGCCGACGCGTCGCGGCATATCACCTCTGAGAGCGACATGGCCCTGACGCACCCTGACCTGACGCCGGGCTCGACGCATCCCCGACCTGAGGCACCCGAACCCGGCACGCGGCCCTGGCGCGATCGGGTCGGGCGCGGTCAGACGGCAGCGAGGACGGCGGCCTCCAGGCGGGCCCGGGTGGCGTCGTCGGGCCAGCCGCCCACGAGGTAGAAGGCGTCCACGACGTCCGCGCCGAGGGTGGAGATCCGTGCGGCCCGGACCAGGGCTCCCGCCTCGTCCAGCGCGCCGGCCACCCGGTAGAGCAATCCTGCGGCGTCGGCCGCGCGCAGTTCGAGCAGGACGGCGTCGGTGGCGGCCTCGCGGTGCCAGACGACCCGTGGAGCGGCGCCGCTGCCCCGGGCAGCCAACGCACGGCCGCGTAGCCGTTGGGTGACGGACACGTCGCCGGCGACCGCGCGGCGCAGGTCGGCGCGCAGCGGGACCGGGTCGGCCGGGAGTCCGTAGCGGGGTTGTACCCGGCACTCGACGAGCGCTCGACCGTCGACCACGGAAGCGTCCGCGGAGAGCACCTCCAGCCGGTGCAGGGCGAGGCAGCCGGCCACCGTGGCGAGCAGTCCCCGTCGGTCGGCGGCTGCCACCGCCACCCGGTCTCCGGTCAGGTGGACGACCGGCAGCGGCCCGGCCAGCAGCGCCGGGTCCGGGGCCGGGGGTTCGGGCAGTACGCCGGTGTCCAGGGCGGTACGGACGCGGGCGACGAGTTCGGCGACCAGTCGACCCTTCCAGTCCGACCAGGCGGCCGGGCCGGTCGCGGCGGCGTCGGCGCGTACGAGGGCGTGCAACAGGTCGAGCGTGCCGGAGTCGCCCACCGCCTCGGCGACCGACGCGATGGTCACCGGGTCGGCGAGGTCCCGACGGGTGGCCACGTCGGGCAGGAGCAGGTGCAGCCGGACCAGCGTGCCGATCAGCGCCACCTCCGGGGCGGGCAGCCCGACCCGGGTCGCCACCGTCTCGGCGAGCGGCACGCCGACGGCGCTGTGGTCACCGGGCAGACCCTTGCCGATGTCGTGCAGCAGGGCGCCGAGCAGCAGCAGGTCGGGGCGGTCCACCTCGCGGGCGTGCCGGCTGGCCTCGTGGGCAGCCTGCACGAGGTGCCGATCGAGGGTGTAGCGGTGCACCGGGTTGTGCTGCGGCAGGCTACGCACCCGGGTCCACTCGGGCAGCCAGCCGTCCACCAGCCCGTACCTGTCGCAGGTCTCCCACGCCGGCACCAGGCCGGGACCGGCGCCCAGCAGCGTGGTCAACGCGGCCCGGGCCTCGGCCGGCCAGGGCGCGGGCAGCGGCGGGCAGTACGCCGCCAGCCACTCGCAGGTGGCGCGCGCGATCGGCAGCCGGGTCGTGGCTGCCGCGGCGGCCACCCGCAGGGACAGGCTCGGGTCGGGACGCGCGCCGATCGCCGTCCGGGCCAGCACCAACTCCCCGTCGTGCTCGACCACGTCCCGGGCCACGGGCCTGCGCACCGGACTGCCGTTTCCGCCCCGGGAGCGCCCGGAGCGCAGCCGGTCGGCGGCGCGGAAGGCGTCATCGAGGGCGTGGCTGACCGTGCGCGCGTCCCCGGCCACCCGGCGCAGGAGGGCGTCGCCGTCCTCTAGCCCGAGCAGCTCGGCGACGCCGTCGCGTTCCTGGGCCACCAATCGGTCGACCCGGCGGCCGACCTGCTGGTGCAGAGCGTCGCGCGTGTCCAACAGCCGCAGGTGGGCGGCGCGGACGGCGGGACGCAGCGCGTCGGTGATGCCGGCGGCGGAGATCGCGCGCAGCAACCCCACGTCGCGCAGCCCGCCAGCGGCCTCCTTGAGGTCACCCTCCAGGAGGAAGGCCAGCTCGCCGTGGGCCTGCCAGCGGGCCGCGGTGACCTCCCGCAGACGCGGAAGCTGGCGTACGGCGGTACGTCGCCAATGATCGGCCGCGGTGCGGGTCAGTGCGTCGGCCAGTGCCTGGTCGCCGACCACCAGGCGGGCGTCGAGCAGCCCGAGGGCGACCTTGACGTCGTCCTGGGCCACCGAGAGTGCCTCGGAGACGGTACGCACCGAGTGGTCCAGGCGCAGGCCGGCGTCCCAGATCGGGTACCAGACCGAGGCGGCCAACTCGTCCGTGCCCGGCACCCCGGCGTGCAGCAGCACCAGGTCGAGGTCGCCGTACGGAGCGCACTGCCGCCGTCCCAGGCCCCCGACGGCCATCAGCGCGACACCGTCACGCGCGGGCAACAAACCGCGCAGGAACTCGTCGTACGCGGCCGCCCGCCCCACTCGGGCGGCCTCCCCGATCCCCCCGGGTACGCCGACGACCTCGTTGATCAAGAGGTTCGCGTCACCGTTCTCGGCGTTTCCTGACGCGTTCTTCTTGATCAACGAGGTCATGTCGTCGTGATCCGGATCAGAGGGCGTCGAGGCCGCGCTCGCCGGTACGCACCCGGACGACCTCTTCGACACCGGTGACCCAGACCTTGCCGTCACCGATCTTGCCCGTACGGGCGGCGCCGACGATGGCGTCCACGATCTTTTCCACGTCGATCTCGTCGGTGAGCACCTCGACCCGGATCTTGGGCAGGAACTCGACCGTGTACTCGGCACCCCGGTAGACCTCGGTGTGCCCCTTCTGCCGTCCGTACCCCTGGACCTCGCTGACGGTCAGCCCGGCCACGCCCAGGGCGTGCAGAGCTTCCTTCACCGCGTCCAGTTGGTACGGCTTGATGACCGCGGTCACCAGCTTCATGTCCAACCCCTCCATCTAAGGAACGTTAACCGGCGACCTTGGCGCTGACCGGCTCGGTGGACCCGGTCCCGGGAGCGGCACTCGGCGCGCCACCGGTCGAACCGATGCCGGCCATCGCGAACGCGCCGCCCGTACCACCGCCGGCCGGAGACAGGTCGTAGCTGCTCTCGGCGTGCTCGGCGATGTCGATGCCCTGCACCTCGGCATCGGTCTTGACGCGGAAGCCCACCGTCTTCTCGATGACGAAAGCGAGCACCAGGGCCACGACGAACGACCAGGCGGTGACGATCAGGCCAGCCAGGGCCTGCCGACCGAGCTGGGTCACGCCGCCACCGTAGAACAGGCCGTCGGAGGCTCCGACCACGTCGCTGATCGCGGCGTTGACCGAGTTGGTGGCGAACAGGCCGAGCCAGAGCGAGCCGATCCAGCCGCCGACGAAGTGCACGCCGACGACGTCGAGGGAGTCGTCGTAGCCCAACTTGTACTTGAGGCTGACGGCGAGCGCGCACACGATGCCGGCGACGATGCCGAGCAGTACGGACGCCCACGGGGTGATGAAGCCACAGGCCGGGGTGATGGCGACCAGGCCGGCGATGGCGCCGGACGAGGCGCCGACCATGGTCGGCTTGCGGTCCTTGATCCACTCGACCGCGATCCAGCCGAGCACCGCGGCCGCGGTGGCGAGCTGGGTGTTGATGAAGGCGAGGCCGGCGACCCCGTCGACGGTCAGCTCCGAACCGGCGTTGAAGCCGAACCACCCGAACCACAGCAGACCGGCGCCGAGCGCGACGAGCGGGATGTTGTGCGGCTTCATGCCCTCGCGGGGCCAGCCGAGACGCTTACCGAGCACCAGCGCCACGGCAAGGGCCGCCGCACCGGCGTTGATGTGCACCGCGGTGCCACCGGCGAAGTCCAACGCGTGGATGTCGGCGCCGATGATGCCACCGCCCCACACCCAGTGTGCGACCGGGAAGTAGACCAGGGTGGCCCACCCGAACGCGAACAGCAGCCAGCCGGCGATCTTGGCCCGGTCGGCGATGGCGCCGCTGATCAGCGCGACGGTGATCACCGCGAAGACCATCTGGAACGCCATGAACACGTAGAGCGGAATACCGATACCGCTGGGGTTCTCCGCCGTGGCGCCCCACAGGTCGGTCTCGGCGAGGAACGTCTTGGTACCGAGGTACGCGCCCGGGTCGCCCCAGAAGCCGTTCACGTCGGTCCCGAAGGCGACGCTGAAACCGTAGAACCACCACAGAACAGAGATGAGCCCGATCGCCGTGAAGCTCATCATCATCATGTTGAGTACGCCCTTGGCCCGGTTGAGGCCGCCGTAGAACAGCGCCAGTCCAGGGGTCATGAGCAGTACGAGCGCGGTCGAAACCAGCAGCCACGTGGTATTGGCGCCGTCGATCGTCGGTGCTTCAGGCACGCTGGCCTCCTAAAGGTGAAGTCTTTCTTCGCGGCTTTCCGGGGCAGCGTCGCCCGTAGGCCGGTTGCGCGGAAGTTTTGTTGCCGGCTGTTTCACCGAGGGTCCCGTGCGCGTTTCCAATTCGTGACGGGTCGTTTCGTACGTGTCAAGAATTCCGCACAGTCAGCAGCATGGACGACTGTGGGTCAACCGGACGGCGGACGTCGATAACTGACCGGCCAGCAGCATCGACCGGTGCGCGTGAGGAGTCCGGCCGAGCATCGACCGATCGGCGCTCAGCGGAGGGCGTTCTCCAGAGCGTGCCGCTCGTAGTCGAGCAGTCGCAGGTCGCGCATCGGTCGCCGCAGGTGACCCTTGTGCACGATCCGGACGAACGCCGGCTCGCCGGCGGCGGCCATCCGACGGATCCCCTCGACGTGGTCGACGATCCGCTTGCGGATGGTCCGGATCAACCGGTGCCGGTCCCGGGGGATCAGCCCGTACGCGTCGGCGAAGAGCCGCAGTCGGCGCGGCCGGTCCGGGTGCTTCCAGCCCAGCGTGATCGAGTCCCGGTCGGCGAAGATCGGCACCCACGTCCACGCCGCGTACGCCACGTCGTAGATCCGGGCGCCGGGCGAGGCGAGGTCGAAGTCGATCAGACCGAGGGTGCCGTCCGGCCGCCAGATCACGTTGTGCGGGGCGGCGTCGTGGTGACAGATCACCTCGGTGTCCGGTGGCGGGGGTCCGAACGAGCGCCAGACGGCCCCGGCCGGCGGGGCGAAGCCGTACTGCGCGTCGTGGAACATCCGCAGCATGGTGGCGACGGTGACCAGCGCCTCGTCGGTCACCCAGTGCGGGGCGAGCGGGTACTCCCCGCACTCCCCCTCCAGGTACGACAGCACCTCACGGTTGCGCTCGTCCATGCCCAGCGCCCGGGGAGCGCCGGTGAAGCCGACGTACTCCAGGTGCCGCAGCAGGGCGTGCACGGACGGGGTCCACGGCCCGGCGTTACGACGGACCGTGTCGCCGACCCGGACCACGGTGCTCACGTTGCCGCCGTGCAGCGGGATCTCCTGCGAGGTCACGTACGGTCTCCCGAGGCGCTGCGAGGCGTGGCCGGGGTCGCGCCAGCCCGCGTACGCGCGATCGTCAGTGGTCACCCGAGACTACGCGTCCCGTCCGGCGGGTTCGGTCCCCAGCAGCGCGTCGACGAACTGCGCCGGGTCGAACGGGGCGAGGTCGTCCTTGCCCTCGCCGAGGCCGACGAGCTTCACCGGGATGCCGAGCTTGCGCTGTACGGCGATCACGATGCCGCCCTTGGCGGTGCCGTCGAGCTTGGTCAGCACCACGCCTGTCACGTTGACGACCTCGGTGAAGACCCGGGCCTGCTCCAGACCGTTCTGGCCGGTCGTGGCATCGAGGATGAGCAGCGTCTCGTCGATCGGCCCCTGCTTCTCCACGACGCGCTTGACCTTGCCCAGCTCGTCCATCAGGCCGATCTTGTTCTGGAGGCGGCCGGCGGTGTCGATGAGCACCGTGTCCACGCCGGTGTCGATGCCCCGCTTGACGGCGTCGAACGCGACGCTGGCCGGGTCGGCCGCCTCCGGGCCCCGGACGGTCTCCGCGCCGACCCGCTCGCCCCAGGTCTGCAACTGGTCGGCGGCGGCGGCCCGGAAGGTGTCGGCTGCGCCGAGCAGCACGCTCCGGCCGTCGGCGACCAGCACTCGGGCGATCTTGCCGCAGGTGGTGGTCTTGCCGGCGCCGTTGACGCCGACCACCAGCACCACCGCCGGAACGCCCTCCTTCGGCGCGGTCCGCAGCGCGCGGTCCATGGCGGGGTCGAGGGCGTTGACCAGCTCGGCCGCGAGCAGCGCGCGCAGTTCACCGGCAGAGCGGGTGCCCAGTACCCGGGTGCGCTCCCGCAGCCGGTCGACGATGTCGCGGGTCGCGTCGACCCCGACGTCGGCGGTGATCAGGCTGTCCTCGATCTCCTCCCAGGCGTCCTCGTCGAGGTGGTCGCGGGCGAGCAGGCCGAGCAGGCCCTTGCCGAAGACGTTCTGCGAGCGCGACAGGCGGGAGCGGAGCCGGACCAGCCGCCCGGCGGTCGGCTCGGGGACCTCGACCTGCGGTTCGAGCACCGGCGGCGGCTCGACCAGGACACCGGTGGACAGATCGGACTCCGGTGCCTCGACGGGCGGACCGGCGAGATCCTCCTCGGCACGGGTGTCGACCTCGGTGCGCGGGAGCGGAGGCTCGGGCCGCCGCCGCAGACGGGGCACGACCAGCCCGACTGTGCCCGCGATCAGCACACCGAGCAGGACCAGAGCGAGGACGAGATATTCGGCCATGCCGGAATCCTGTCAGATGCCGGCGACGGCGTCCCAGCCACCGCACCCGGCGGGTGTCCGGAAACCGGCGGTAGGCTCGCGTCATGCCCGCCGCACACCTCCTGATCGGCCCACTGCTGCGGCGAGTGGTCGACACCCGGGCGACGATCTGGGTGGAGACCGCAGCGCCCGCCGTGGTCACCGTCCGCACGGCCGACGGCGCCACCGGCACCGCGCCCACCTTCTCGGCGTACGACCACCACTACGCCCTCGT
This sequence comes from Micromonospora sp. NPDC049102, assembly GCF_043197485.1. Lineage (NCBI taxonomy): Bacteria > Bacillati > Actinomycetota > Actinomycetes > Micromonosporales > Micromonosporaceae > Micromonospora > Micromonospora sp. NPDC049102. The sequence continues at coordinate 12,796 of NZ_JBICTE010000014.1, forward strand.
CGTCGTGGAGGGCCTCACCCCGGACAGCGCCACGACGTACGAGGTACTTGTCGACGGCGAGCTGGTCTGGCCCGTGGAGAGCAGCAGCTTCCCGCCCAGCGTGATCCGTACCCGGGCGGCTGACGACCTGGACCAGCCGGTCAACATGATCTTCGGTTCGTGCCGGGAGACCACCCAGCACGCCACCACGCGCAAGCTCCCGCCGGACGCCCTGGACGCGTACGCCCGGCGGTTGATGGCCGATCCCGAGTCGAACCCGCTGCCCGACCTGCTGGTGCTCCTCGGTGACCAGGTGTACGCCGACGTGACCTCACCGACCGTGCGGCGGCTGCTGCGTCGGCGGCGTCGTCGCCCCAAGGGCGCTCCCGCCGACCAGGTGGTCAGCTTCGACGAGTACACCAAGCTCTATCTGGAGTCGTGGCGCGATCCGGAGATCCGTTGGCTGCTCTCCACCGTGCCGAGCGTGATGATCTTCGACGATCACGAGATCATCGACGACTGGAACACCTCGGCGTCGTGGCGCGCCGAGATGCGCGAGCAGCCGTGGTGGGCCGAGCGGATCGGCAGCGGACTGGCCTCGTACTGGGTCTACCAGCACCTGGGCAACCTCGCGCCGGACGAGATCGCCGCCGACCCGGTGTTCGCCAAGGTGGTCGCCGCCGAGGACGCCACCGGCGTGCTGCGCGAGTTCGGGCACCGGGTCGACCAGGAGGCCGACCTGGCGCACGACACCGAACGCTGGCGGGCCGTGCAATACCAGTGGAGCTACGCGCTCGACCTGGGGCGTACCCGGCTGGTCATGCTCGACAACCGGTGCAGCCGGGTGCTCGAACCGGGCAGCCGGGCGATGCTGCCGCCGGGTGAGTGGTCGTGGTTCCTCGACCAGGCGCACGGCGTCTACGACCACCTGGTGGTCGGTGCCTCGCTGCCCTGGCTGCTGCCGCAGGGCATCCACCACATCGAGGCGTGGAACGAGAAGCTGGCCGACTCGCGCCGGCCGCGGGTCGCCCGGATGGCGGAGAAGCTGCGCCGCGCTCTCGACCTGGAGCACTGGGCGGCGTTCCGGCGGTCCTTCGAGGCGCTCGGTGAGACGTTTGCCCGGATCGGCACCGGCACGCCGAGGGAGTCCGGCGCACGGGTCGGGGCCGGCCCGGCGTACGCCCCACCGGCGTCGATCAGCGTGCTCTCCGGGGACGTGCACCACTCGTACGTGGCCCGCGCCCGGTTCGCCGACCCCGCGGTGGTCACGCCCGTACACCAGCTCACCTGCTCGCCGATCCACAACCAGGTACCGGCCGGCATCCGCCCGCTGATGAAGATGGGCTGGTCGTCGGGTCCGGCGGGCGCCACCCGGGCCCTGGCTCGCTCGGCGGGTGTCCGGCGGCCGGGGGTGCGCTGGCGCAAGCTGGCCGGGCCCTACTTCGGCAACGCCGTCGCCACCCTGTCCCATCGGGGCCGGCAGGCTGAGGTGACCATCGAGGGCACCACCAGCGACGGGCACCTACGCCCGGTGATGAGCCGCCGCCTCTCCGGCGACGAGTGACCGGGCCCCGCCGTACTCTCTAGGCCGTGAGCGAGCATCAGCCGGAGCCGATCCGGTCCGTCGAGCACGAGCTGACCGCGCTGCTGCGCCGGGGCCGGGCGGTCTCCTGGGAGATCGCCCGCGAGGTGCACCCGACCCTCGAACCGAACACCTACGGGCTGCTGCTCTGGCTGCGGCGCAGCGGTTCGATCCGGCTGACCGAGCTGGCGGCGCGCCTCGGCGTGGGCAAGGGCACGCTCAGCCGGCAGATCAACGGGCTGGAGGCGCTGGGCCTGGTGCACCGCGAGCCCGACCCGAGTGACCGGCGGGCGGCACAGATCAGCCTCACCGAGGAGGGGCAGCACCGGTTCGATGTCGCCCGGTCGGCCCGATTGGGCGAATTCCTCCGTGCGCTGGACGACTGGCCGTCCCAGGATGTCGAGGAGTTCGCCCGGCTCCTCGGCCGGTTCAACGATTCCTGGAGATGACCCGCGACGCGGGGAATGTTGTCGCCGCCTCCCCAGTTGTTGCTTGAGGCAACCAATACGTACGGGCTGGAGGCACCACACGATGAGCCAGGCGACAGCGTCCCGAGCGCCAGCCGTCGACATGACCCACCGGCAGATCCTGGAGGCCCTCTCCGGGCTGCTGCTGGGCATGTTCGTCGCGATCCTCTCCTCCACGGTCGTCTCGAACGCGCTGCCGCGCATCATCACCGAGCTGCACGGCGGTCAGTCCGCCTACACCTGGGTGGTTACCTCGGCACTGCTCGCGACCACCGCGACCACCCCCATCTGGGGCAAGCTGGCCGACCTGACCAGCAAGAAGACACTCGTCCAGCTCGCCCTGGGGATCTACGTCCTCGGCTCGGTGCTGGCCGGCCTGGCGCAGGGCACCAGCGAGCTGATCGCCTGCCGGGTGCTCCAGGGCGTCGGCGCCGGCGGTCTCACCGCCCTGGCGCAGGTGATCATGGCGACGATGATCGCGCCCCGCGAGCGGGGACGCTACAGCGGCTATCTCGGCGCCGTGATGGCCGTCGGCACCATCGGCGGGCCGCTGATCGGCGGCGTGATCGTGGACACCTCGTGGCTCGGCTGGCGCTGGTGCTTCTACGTCGGCGTGCCGTTCGCCATCGCCGCGCTGGTCGTGCTCCAGAAGACCCTGCACCTGCCCGTGGTCAGGCGCAAGGCGCAGATCGACTGGTGGGGTGCCACCCTGATCACCGCGGCGGTCTCGGTGCTGCTGATCTGGGTCTCCCTCGCCGGTGACCAGTTCGCCTGGACGTCCTGGCAGACCGTCGCCATGGTCCTCGGCGCACTGCTCCTGGGCGCGCTCGCCATCCGGGTGGAGACCCGGGCCGCCGAGCCGATGATCCCGCCACGGCTGTTCCGCAACCGGACGATCACCCTCGCCGTCGTCGCCAGCGTCGCGGTGGGCGTGGGCCTGTTCGGCGCGTCGATCTTCCTCGGCCAGTACTTCCAGATCAGCCGCGGCGAGTCGCCCACGATGTCCGGACTGATGACCCTGCCGATGATCCTCGGCCTGCTGGTCGCCTCGACCGTGGGCGGACGGATCATCACGAGGACCGGCCGCTGGAAGCGCTTCCTGGTGCTCGGTTCGGCGCTGCTCACCATCGGCTTCGCGCTCATGGGCACGCTGCGCGCGGACACCAGCTACACCCTGCTCAGCGTCTACATGCTGCTGATCGGCGTCGGCCTGGGCCTGACCATGCAGAACCTCGTGCTCGCCGTGCAGAACACCGTCGGCACTCACGAACTCGGCGCGGCCAGCTCGGTGGTGGCGTTCTTCCGCAGTCTCGGCGGCGCGATCGGCGTCTCCGCCCTCGGCGCGGTCCTCGCCCACAAGGTCAAGGACTACACCGCCGACGGACTGTCCCAGCTCGGCATCCCGGCCTCCAGCTCCGGCAGCGGTGGCACCCTGCCCGACGTGCACACCCTGCCCGGCCCGCTGCGGGCGGTGGTGGAGGCCGCGTACGGCCACGGTGCCGGTGACATCTTCCTCGCCGCCGCCCCGTTCGCGCTTATCGCGTTCGTCGCGGTGCTCTTCATCAAGGAGGTGCCGCTGCGGGAGCAGAACGGCACTCCGGTTTCCGGCGGGGGCGAGCGGGAATCGAACCCTGTCGAGGGCGTCGGCGTCATCCCCGCCGGCGGGCAGAGGTGAGGTAGAGCCATGAGTGTGGGAGCACCGGATCGCGAGGAGTACGGGCCACAGGTCAGCTCGCTGCCCTTCGAGCGCGGCACCGACGGCCCTCGGGTGATCATGGTCGGCGTCGACGGCACACGTACCTCCGGGCGGGCCGGCGCCTACGCCGCCGGGCTGGCCCGACGGCAGGGCGCCGCCCTGGTGGTGGTCTTCGTCAGCTCGACGAGCGGTCTCACCGCCCTGGTGCCCGGCATGGACGCCGGCGCGATCCAGCGCACCCACGACGAGTTGGCCGACGAGCTGCGCCGGGAGTGCCGGCGCGGGGCCGAGCAGTTGGGCATCCCGGTGACGCTGCTGTGCCGGCGCGGTGACGCGTACGCCGAGCTGTCCGCGGCCGCCGACGAGTTCCGGGCCGACATGGTCGTGGTGGGTGCGTCCGAGCAGGCCGGTCACCGGCTGGTCGGCTCGGTCGCCACCCGGCTCGTCCGCAAGGGGCACTGGCCCGTCGTCGTGGTGCCCTGAATAACCCGTCGCGACGTTGCTGCTCAAGTGCGCCGGCCTCACCGAGGAACAGTTGCGCACGCCCAGCGTGGAGCCTTCCGGGCTGACCCTGCTCGGCCTGGTCCGGCACCTCGCCGAGGTGGAGGCCTGGTGGTTCCGGGAGAGCTGCGCCGGCGAGCGGGTCGACTACCCGTACTTCACGCCCGAGACCCCGGACGCCGACCACGACGTTCACATGATCGAGGAGTACGCCCGGCACAACGGCCACGCCGACCTGATCCGGGAACGCATCGACGGCGTCACCGGCGAGTGAGCGCCGTTCAGTAGTCCAGGGCCGCCCGCAGGTAGCGCAGGTCGGCGTGACCGCCCCAGCGATGCGCCGACAGCCCGGCGGCGCGGGCGCCCCGTACCGCCCAGTCCTCGTCGTCGACGAAGAGCACTCGGGCGGGTGGGGTGGCAAGCGCCTGGCAGGCGGCTTGGAAGTACTCCGGGGCCGGCTTGTGCACACCGACCACCGAGGAGTTGACCACCACGTCCAGCTCGCCGACCAGGCCGAGCGCGGTCAGGTCGGCGTCGAGCAGGTCGGTGGCGTTGGTGCCCAGGCCGACCCTGATCCCGGCCGCACGCACCTCGCGGACGAAACCGAGCACCTCGGTGTCCACCTCACCGCGGTAGCGCTGCCACTGCTCGACGGCGTCGCGGGCGCGCTGCGGGCTGCCGACCGACTCGGTCAGGGCGTCCGCCACGCTCGACACCCACTCGGCGTGGTTGACCTGGCCGGTGAGCACCGGCTGGAGCCGGCTCCACTGCATCGCGATCTCGCCGAGCACCCCCTCGGAGAGGCCGTACTCCCGCTCGACACCGGCGGCCACCGCCGGATCCCAGCGGCGCAGGACGCCGTCGAAGTCCAGCAGGAGCGCCTTCGCGCGTTCCCGAGCCACTACCCGTTCTCCTCGCCGCGGCCGGGCCGCTGGTCATCCTCGTCGGCCCGGTTGAGCCGTTGACTGATCACTTGGGTGACCCCGCTGCGCATGGTCACCCCGTAGAGGGCGTCGGCGATCTCCATCGTCCGCTTCTGGTGCGTGATGACGATCAGCTGACTCTTTTCCCGCAACTGTGCCAGCAGCGTGATCAAGCGGCCCAGGTTCACGTCGTCCAGGGCCGCCTCCACCTCGTCCATGATGTAGAACGGGCTGGGTCGGGCGCGGAAGATCGCCACCAGCATGGCCACCGCGGTCAGCGACCGCTCACCACCGGAGAGCAGCGACAGTCGCTTGATCTTCTTGCCCGGCGGGCGGGCCTCGACCTCGACGCCGGTGGTGAGCAGATCCTCGGGGTCGGTGAGGATGAGCCGGCCCTCGCCGCCGGGGAAGAGCACCGTGAACACCTGCTGGAACTCGCGCGCGGTGTCCTCGAAGGCGCTGGCGAAGACCTCCAGGATCCGCTCGTCCACGTCCTTCACGACGGTGAGCAGGTCCCGACGGGTGGCCTTGAGGTCCTCCAACTGCTCGGAGAGGAACTTGAAGCGCTCCTCCAGCGCGGCGAACTCCTCCAACGCGAGCGGGTTGACCTTGCCGAGCAGCGCCAGCTCCCGTTCCGCCTTGGCGGCGCGCTTCTCCTGCACCGGCCGCTCGTAGCGGACCGGCTCGGGCACCGGCAGGCCATCGCGCTCCGCCGCCGCCACGTCCGCCTGCGTCGGCGGGACGGGCTGGGTGGGGCCGTACTCGGCGACCAGGGTCTCCACGTCCAGCCCGAAGTCCTCGGCGGCCTTCGCCTCCAACTGCTCGATGCGCAGCCGCTGCTCGGCGCGGGCCACCTCGTCGCGGTGCACCTGGCTGGTCAGCCGCTCCAGCTCCGCGCCGAGGCGCTTGGCCGCTCCGCGTACCTCCTGAAGCTCCGCCTCGCGGGCGGCGCGTTCGCGCGCGACGGCGTCGCGGTGCTGCTCGGCCGCCGCGATCGACGTGGTGAGGCGGGTGAGGGCCGCGCGGGCCCCGCCCGCGACGGCCCGGGCGATGCCCGCACCCCGGGTGCGCGCGGCCCGCCGGGCCGCGGCACGCTCCCGGGCGGCCCGCTCCGCGGTGGCCTGGCGGGCGAGGGAGTCGGCCCGGCCGGCGATCGAGGAGACACGCTCCTCGGCGGTACGCACGGCGAGCCGGACCTCCATCTCGTTCTGTCGAGCCTGCGGCACCATCGCGGCGAGCTGGTCCCGCTCCTCGGTGGAGGGCTCGGCGTCGACCGGGGTCTCCTCGGCCAGCCGCAGCCGCTCCTGGAGCTCGTCGAGCGTGGCGAGGTCCCGTTGCCGGGCGGCCTCGGCGCGGGCGTGGGACTCGCCGAGCCGGTCGGTCTCCGCCTTGGCGGAACGGGCGGCCGCGCCCAGCTCGGCGAGCCGGCGGGCGGCGGCGTTGCGGTGGCTCTCCGCCTCGCGCTTCTCGGCGGCGGCGTGCTGCACGGCTTCCTTCGCGGCCGTCACCTCGGCGCGCCCCTCGACGAGTTGGTCGCGCAGCTCCGCGCCGGTCCGCTCGGCGGCGAGCCGGTTGGTACGGGCCTCCTCGACGGCCGCCTGCACCTCGATGTAGCTGGGTGCCTTGGCCGATCCGCCGGCCGCCGCGTACGCCCCGACCACGTCACCGTCGGGGGTGACGGCCCGCAGCTCGGGGTTGCCGGCGACCAGCTCGGCCGCTGCGGCGAGATCGTCGACGAGCGCCACGTCGCGCAGCGCGCGGTGCACCGCCGGACGGATGTCGGGCGTGCACTCCACCAGGTCGGGGGCCCAGCGGGCGCCGTCCGGCAGCTTCGGGCGCAACGCGTCGGCCGACCCGGTCATCCCGGGCCCGGCGGGACTGCCGACCAGCAGACCGGCCCGACCGGCGTCGGAGATCTTCAGCAGCCGCATCGCCTCGACGGCCTCGTCGATGCCGGTGACGGCGACCGCGTCGGCGAGGCCGCCGAGCGCGGCGGCCAGCGCGGCCTCGTTTCCGGGCGCCACGGTGAGCAGCCCGGCGAGACTGCCGAGCAGGCCGGGTACGTCCCCGGCGCGGGCCAGCAGCGCACCGGCGCCGTCCTTGCGCCGCAGGCCGAGTGCCAGGGCCTCCTCGCGGGCCTTCCAGGTGGCGGCGTCCTTCTCGGCGGCCCGCTCGGCGTCGGCCAGCGACCGTACGGCCGCCTGCGCCCGCTCCTGGACGGCGAGCGCCTCGGCGTGCCGGGCGTCGAGGTCGGCGTTGTCGCGGTCCGCCTCGGTGGACTGGGCGGCCACCGCGTCGAGGTCGGCCTGCGCCTGCTCGGCGCGGCCCAGCGCGTCGGCGTGCGCGACCGCGAGCCGTTCGATCTCCTCGCCGGCGCTTGTCGTCCGGGCCCGGGCCGAGTTGACCTGACCGGTGAGCCGGGCCATGCCCTCGCGCCGGTCGGCGATGGCCTTGGCGGCGGCGACCAGCTCCCGCTCGGCGGCGGCGAGCTGACGTTCCAGCTCCTGGCGGTGCTCGACGGCCTCGGCCAGCCGGATCTGGTCGTCGGTGAGCGCCGCGCGCAGTTCCTCCTCCTGCTCGCGGACCCGTTCGGCCTCGGCCTCCAACTGGTCGGGGTCGCGGCCGGGTCGCTCGTCGTCGCCGGTGGCGCTGAGGTGCCGCAGCCGTTCCCGGGCCAACTGCTCGATCGAGCGGAAGCGCTCCTGCAGGGCGGACAGCTTGTACCAGGTGTCCTGCGCGGCGGCGAGCAGCGGCGCGTCCTCGGCGAGGGCGGCCTCCAACTCGCCGAGCCGGCCCTGCACCTCGGCGTGCTCGCCCTCGATCTGCTCGCGCCGCTCGCGCAGCGCGGTCTCGTCGGCGATCTCCCGATCCAGGGTGGTCCGCAGGGTGGCCAGATCGTCGGCGAGCAGTCGCAGACGCGCGTCGCGCAGGTTGGCCTGGATGGCGGCCGCGCGCCGGGCCACCTCGGCCTGCCGGCCCAGCGGCTTGAGCTGGCGGCGCAGCTCTGCGGTGAGGTCGGTCAGGCGGTTGAGATTCACCTGCATCGCGTCGAGCTTGCGCAGCGCCTTTTCCTTGCGCTTGCGGTGCTTGAGGACGCCGGCCGCCTCCTCGATGAACGAGCGGCGGTCCTCCGGCTTGGCATGCAGCATGCCGTCGAGACGGCCCTGACCGACGATGATGTGCATCTCCCGGCCGATGCCGGAGTCGGACAGCAGTTCCTGGATGTCGAGCAGTCGACAGGAGTTGCCGTTGATCTCGTACTCGCTCTCGCCGGAGCGGAACATCCGGCGGGTGATGGAGACCTCGGTGTACTCGATGGGCAGCGCGCCGTCGGTGTTGTCGATGGTGAGGGTGACCTCGGCCCGGCCCAGCGGGGCGCGGCCGGCGGTGCCGGCGAAGATGACGTCCTCCATCTTGCCGCCGCGCAGCGCCTTCGCGCCCTGCTCACCGAGCACCCAGGCGATGGCGTCGACGACGTTGGACTTGCCGGAGCCGTTCGGGCCCACCACACAGGTGATCCCGGGCTCCAGCTTCAACGTCGTGGCGGAGGCGAAGGACTTGAAGCCCTTCACCGTCAGGCTCTTGAGATACACCTTCTCGATCCTCGTCCGGTGGCCGCCGTACCGTCGCCGGCTGCGGGGACCTGGGTGAACCCGCAGACTAACCCGGTGGCGGGACCGACCCGGCACGCGACCCGCCCCGAGCCGTCTCGACGACTCGCGCCACCCGTGACCCGGGAGCGGACCGTGCTGTCGTCGCGGTGGTCACCGAAAGACAAATACCGCTCACGATGGGAGTGCGCTTAGGCACGTTCCGTTGAAATTGCGGAGCGCGGAAAACGTGCGGCCGCTTACAAGATCACAAATGGTCGGCCGCCAAAGGGGCCGGACAGCGTTGCGCGCCGGCACGGAGGTGTCGGCGCGCATTTTTGCGGTGGTGCTGAGATTCAGTTTTGCGAACCGAAGATCAGGTCAGCGCCGGCTCGGCGAGACGAAGCAGGTCGTCCGCTTCCGCCGCAGCCGCCGCGAGCCGATCATTGTCGGCACGCAGACGCGTGATCTCGAACTCCAGTGCCTGAACCCTGGAACGCAGTCGGGTGACCTCGTCGAGCAGACGCCGATCGGGCGCTGCACCTACGTGGCCGTAGAGGGCCTTCGCCATGCTGACTCCTTGATATGCGCTGCCGGAAAGGCCGGCCAACGCGCGCCCATTAAGTACGCGGCTGTCATTCCAGGTGTATCTGGGCATGACCGGGCGCGACTGGCGACACCTATATATTGAGCCGCAAACCCCTCCTTCGTCAAGTTCTCGCAGGCCGTAGATCATCTCTACGTCGACCTGTCCACTTGTCGGGGGGCTGCCGCAAGGCACGGACACTCTCTGTCCGGACCCCTTTACTGTACGCCCGTATCCCCGGAAGTCAGCGCCTAGACGTCCGACTTCCTCTTAACTCTTCCTTAGCCACGTTGCCGCAGGTCGCGGGCGAGTCGTAGCGTCACCCGGGCCCGCAACCGACCCCGTGGAGGCACAGGCGTGTACGGCTCAACCGACCCGATGGACCCGAACGGCGCCCCCCGGCGCGCCGGGCGGCCGACCGACGAGCCGGACTGGTTGAGGGACCGCCCGGAGCCCCGCTCGGCGTACCTGTTCGGTGACGACCCCGACCAACCCGGCGACGAGTGGCACCGCGCCGAACCCACCGCCCACTGGCAGACCTCCCCCGTGGATGCGCCGACCATGGGCCGGCCCGGCCACGAACGGGCCGACGAGCCGGCCGGTGACTGGCACCACGACCACGGGCTGGCGGAGGTCGCCGACGGTTGGCGTACCGAGGCCGACGCGCTCACCACCGACGGCTGGAACACGACGGCCGGCGACGGGCGGACCGGCAGCGGACGGCACCGCTCGCCCCGGAACTGGCGTCGCCCACTCATGATCGGCGGCGCGGCCGCGGCAGCCACCCTCGTGGTGAGCATCGGCGTCGGCGCGCTCGCGATGCCCGGCAACGGCACGGAGGACGCACCGAGCGCCGTCGACGAGACCGTCGCCGCCGCGCCCGCGGTCCCCTCCGACCCCGCGACGGGCGACACCCTGGTCGCACCCTCCCCGACCAGCTCGCCCAGCCCGACACGGCCGAGCCCGTCGCCGAGCAGGGTCGTCAAGCCCACCCCGGCGTCGTCGCGGACCACCGCCACCTCGCGCCGCGGCGCCGATCGCAGCACCGCCCCGAGCACCACCAGCGGCGCCGGAGGCACCAGCGGCACCGTCAGCGACCAGGCGCGCGAGGTGGTGGACCTGGTCAACGCCGAGCGGGCCAAGGCCGGCTGCAAGGCGCTGAGCATCGACGACAAGCTGATGACCGCCGCGCAGCGGCACAGCCAGGACCAGGCCGACCACAGCAAGATGTCGCACACCGGCAGCGACGGCAGCGACACGGGCGTCCGGCTGGACCGGGTCGGCTACGCCTGGCGTACCTACGGCGAGAACGTGGCCTGGAACCAGAAGACGCCGGCCGCCGTGATGGACGCCTGGATGAACAGCTCGGGGCACCGCGCCAACATCCTGAACTGCGCGTTCACCGAGATCGGCGTCGGCATCGCCAGCAGCAACGGGCCGTACTGGACGCAGGTCTTCGCGGCGCCGCGCTGACCGCGCGTCGTCCGCGCCCCCGCGCTCGTTGGACCGATTGGGTACGCCGAGCGTAAGGGTGGCGTACCGGTGGGGGCGGCGACCGGCCGCCCGGGACCCGGGAGCTGCCGATGCGGATCCGGCCGCGGCGACGTCGCGCCGCACGCGCGCTGCGCCGGATCGTGTCGGCCGGCGTCGCGCTCGTCCTGGTGGCACCGGTGTACGGCTGCCGCCGGGAGCTGATCCCGCCCGGCGCGCCCACCGCGTGGCCGGCTGCCCAGGCCCGCCACTGGCAGTGGCAGTGGCAGGTCGACGGTCCCCTCGACGAGACCGTGGACGCCGACGTGTTCCTGCTCGACCCCGTGGCGACCACGGCTGCACAGACGGCCGAGCTGCGCGCCCGTGACCGACGGTTGGTCTGTCAGGTGCCGGTCGGTTCGGTGCGCCCGACCGACCCGGACGCCAGTCGACTGCCGGCCGCCGTGCAGGGCGCACCGGGCCGACAGCCCGGCAGCCGATGGCTGGACGTCCGGGGGTGGGACGCGCTGGAGCCGGTGCTGACCGACCGGTTCCGGCTGTGCCGGGGCAAGGGCTTCGGCGCGGTGGCGCTGGCCGACGCCGACGGGTACGCGCACCGCAGCGGCTTCCCCCTCGGCTTCGACGACCAACTGCTGTTCAACCGTCGCCTGGCCCGCCTGGCCCGCTCGCTCGACCTGTCCCCCGGGCTGGTCAACGACGTGCCACAACTCGCGGCCCTGGCACCGGACTTCGACTTCGTCGTCAACGAGGAGTGCGTCCGGCTGGACCAGTGCGCCAAGCTGTTGCCGTTCGCGGACGCCGGCAAGCCCGTCTTCCACGTCGAGTACGTCGGCACGACCGACGACTTCTGCGTCACGACCGTCGGCTACGGCTTCGCGTCGATCCGCAAGGAGCGGGCGTTGGACGCCTGGCGGGAGCCCTGTCCCCTGCCGTGACCGCCCGGTGCCGCTACGGCACAGGCTGCGCGACCGGACGGCCCGTGCCGGGCCGCGAGTCGCGGCCCGGCACGGGGGACGATCGGTAGTTCAGGAGACGGGCACCAGCTCCGGGGCGGGCGTCGGCGGGTCGGTGGGAGCAGGCTCCGGGCGCTTGCGGAGGAACCGCGGAGCCCACCAGTTCGCGTCACCGAGCAGGGTCATGAGAGCCGGCAGCACCACTCCCCGGATGATCGTGGCGTCCAGCAGGATCGCCGCCGCCAGGCCGATGCCGAGCTGTTTCATGTCGATCGTGCTCAACGTGGCGAAGATCGAGAACACTCCGACCATCACGATCGCCGCGCTGGTCACCACCCCCGCCGACGAGGTGATGCCGTACGACACCGCGTCACGGTTGGACATGCCGGCCCGGACCCCCTCGCGGATCCGACTCACCACGAACACGTGGTAGTCCATCGAGAGGCCGAAGAGCACCACGAACAGGAACAGCGGCAACCAGGAGACGATCGCTCCCATCGACGTGAAGCCCAGCAACCCCTCCGCCCACTCGCCCTGGAAGACCAGCACCAGCAGGCCGTACGCGGCACCGGCGGAGAGCAGGTTGAGCACGATCGAGCTGGCCGCCACCACGACCGAGCGGAAGGTCAGCGTCATGACGAGGAACGTGAGCACCAGCACGAAGCCCATCACCAGCGGCAGCTTGTCGCGGACGTGCGCCGCGTAGTCCTCGCTGTCGGCCACGCTCCCGCCGACCGCGTACCCGATCCCGGGAATGCCCCGCAGTTCGGCCGGGACCAGGTCGGAGCGCAGCTTTTCCAGCGACTGGACCGACCGGTCGTCGCGGCTGGCGTACGGGGTGGGCACGTCCAGCACCGACACCCGCCGGTCGGCCGACACCTTGATCTTCGGGCCGTCCTCCTCGGTGGGGGCGAACAGCGGATCGCCGGAGGCGCGGGCGGCCAGGTCGGTGAGGGCCGCGCCGACCCGGTCGGCCTGCTCGGCCGGCGCGCGGACGGCCACCACGTGGTTGGTGCCGGTGCTCGGGAAGGCGGCGGTGAGCCGGTCGTACGCCTGCATGGCAGGGGTGGTGCGCGGCAGGTCCTCCATGCCGGGGAACTTCAGCTTCATGCCGAGCGCCGGCGCGGCCAACGCGAGCAGCAGGCCGACCGAAATGACGAGCGTCGCCACCGGCGCACGCAGCGCGGGCCGCAGCACCGCCGGCCAGAGCCGGGGGGCGCGCGCCTCGCCGTGCCGTCCCGTGCGCGGCGCGGTGAGGCGCCAGAGCAGCGGCACCCGGGGCCGGTCGACCCAGCGGCCCAGCCTGGCCAGCAGGGCGGGCAGCACGGTCAGCGAGCCGGTCACCGCGACGGCGACCACCAGGATCGAGCCCACGGCCAGGGACGAGAAGACGACGTCACCGGCGAGGAACAGCCCGGCCATCGCGATGATCACGGCGACCCCGGAGACCACCACGGCGTGCCCGGAGGTCTCCGCCGCGATCTCCACCGCGTCCAGACCGGAACGGCCCTTGGCACGTTCCTCACGTTCGCGCCGGATGTAGAACAGCGAGTAGTCGACACCCACCGCCATGCCGATCAGCAGGATCACCGGTGACGTGGTGTCGGTGGCGGGCACCAGATGCGAGGCCAGTGTGGACAGGCCCATCACGGCGGCGACCGACGAGAGCGCCAGCAGCACCGGCACGCTCGCCGCGATCAACGCGCCGAACGCGATGATCAGGATGGCCAGGGTCACCGGCAGGCTCAGCAACTCGGCCCGCTCGAAGTCCTTGCCGAGGGTGTCGTCGAGCGCCTGTCCGATCGAGGGTCCACCGACCTGCTCGATGCGGAGCTGCGGGTGCGCGCTCTGGACGGTCGCGGTGGCGTCGCGCAACGGCTGCACCCGGTCCGACGCGGTATCCGGATCGCCGGACATGGTGATCGGCAGCAGCAGCGCCGAGCCGTCCCGCGCGGTGACCGGTGGGCCGATCTCGGCAACCCCGGCGACCGTACGCAGCCGGGCGGACGCGTCGTCGGCGGCCGCCTTCGCCGCCGCCGGGTCCAGGGTGCCGCCCCGGGAGGTGATGAGGACGTTCTCCACGGCCGGGTCGTCGAAGGCCCCGCCGTCCACGATGAGGCTCGCCCGCCCGGCCTCGCCGATCGCCTGGTCGCCGCTGGTCGCCTCGTTGAGGCCGGCGGCGCTGCCCCCGACGAAGCACACCGCCACGAACACGACCCACAACGCGATCGCCCGCCACGGATGCTCGGCACTCCACCGCGCCATCCGCACCGTCACCGGTCTGCTGCCCATCAGTGCCCCCCTGTCACGTCGACCGCCCGGTCGACGGTGCTGACGTTAGGAGCGTGACGAGGTGGTGACATCGGGGAACGGCCCCCGTTCACCCCGGAGTCGGTCCGCCGAGGGCGGCGGGTCCGTCGGCCGGGCATCAACCCGCGATTCGGACGTACGCCGGGGTGCTGCCCGGAGCGTCCGGCCGCGACCCGCCGACGCCGACCCGGAGCCGGCTCCGGGTCATCCCCGAAGGGCACCCGGAGGCCGGGGCTGGCAACGCGGGCAGCTGTACGAGGAACGGTTCATGAAGGACTCGCGCCGGATCGGCGTACCGCACCGCCGGCACGGCTCGCCCTCGCGGCCGTACGCGTTCAGCGCCCGGTCGAAGTAGCCGCTCTCGCCGTTGACGTTGACGTAGAGGGCGTCGAAGCTGGTGCCGCCCTCCTTGATGGCCTCGGCGAGCACGTCGCGGGCGTGGCCGAGCAGGCGCTGCGCGGCCGGGCCGGTGAGGGCGTCGGTGGGGCGGGCGCCGTGCAACCGTGCGCGCCACAGCGCCTCGTCGGCGTAGATGTTGCCCACCCCGGAGATCAGCGTCTGGTCGAGCAGTGCCCGTTTCACCTCGGTCCGCCGGCGTCGCAGCGCGGCGACGAAGGCCTCGTCCGAGAACTCCGGGTCCATCGGGTCACGCGCGATGTGTGCGATCTCGGCGGGCAGGTCGGCGCCACCCTCGCTGACCGCGAGCCCGCCGAACGTGCGCTGGTCGACGAAGCGCAGCTCGGGCCCGTCGTCGGCGAAGCGGAACCGGACCCGCAGATGGGTCTCGTCGGGGGTACCGGGCGGCTGGAGCAGCAGCTGACCAGACATGCCGAGGTGTCCGACCACCGCGTCGCCGCTGTCCAGCGGGAGCCACAGGTACTTGCCGCGCCTGCGCACGTCAAGGATCGTCCGATCCGCGAGCACGTCGGAGAAGTGCGCGCCACCGGGTACGTGCCGCCGGACGGCACGCGGGTGACGGACCTCGACCGAGGCGATCCGCCGGCCGGTGACCCACTGGGCCAACCCCTGCCGGACGGTCTCCACCTCGGGCAACTCAGGCACGACGGGACCCCTGCTCCTGCGCCACGTCGGCCGGCATCACCTGCGCCAGGTGATCGGCTTCCTCGCTGCGGGCCGCCTGCTCGGCGCGCTCCAGCGGCCCGGCCGCCCCACCCTGGTCGCCCTCGTCGCGCCGATCGTCGGACGCCTGCTGGTCGGCGGGCTCGTGCTCGTCCGAGAGCATCCGCCAGGCAGCCTCGGCAGCGCGCTGCTCGGCCTCCTTCTTGCTACGCCCCTCCGCGCCGCCGTACCTGTTGCCGGCCACCACGACCCAGGCCGTGAACGTCTTGAGGTGGTCCGGGCCGGTGCCCTCGATCCGGTACTCGGGCACACCGAGGCCGAGCGCGGCGGTCAACTCCTGGAGGCTGGTCTTCCAGTCCAGGGCAGCGCCCCGACCGGCCGACTCGGCCATCAGCGGGTCGAAGAGCCGGTGGATCACGACCCCGGCGGTGTCCAGCCCGTACTGTAGGTAGATCGCGCCGAGCAGTGCCTCCAGGGTGTCGGCGAGGATGCTCGCCTTGTCCCGGCCACCGGTGCTCTCCTCGCCCTTGCCCAGCAGCAGGTACGCGCCGAGACCCTCCGGGCCGAGGCCACGAGCCACGTCCGCGAGCGCCCGCATGTTGACCACGCTCGCCCGGAGCTTCGCCAACTGCCCCTCGGGCAGGTCCGGGTGGTTGTGGAACAGGGCGGTGGTGATCACGACGCCGAGCACCGAGTCGCCCAGGAACTCCAGTCGCTCGTTGGTCGGCAGGCCGCCGTTCTCGTACGCGTACGAGCGGTGGGTCAGCGCGCGTTGCAGCAGGTCCGGCTCCAGGCTGACGCCGAACGCGGCTTCCAGGTGAGCGACGGACGCCCGCCGCCGCTTGTCGTTGCTCATGATGTGCGTACCTCGGTGTCGGTGGAGCGGTCGGTGCGGTCCGTCGCAGCGTCGCCGTCGAGCAACGCGGAGACCAGATCGGTGGCGCGCCGCCGCCACAGGTGAGCGGCGAGAGCGATGCCGGAGGCGACGTCGCCGGCGCGGGCGGAGCCGTGACAGACGACGACGGTCCCCGCGACGCCCAACAGGGCCGCCGCGCGGGGCGCGCCGCCCTCGGCCGGTGGGCCGCCGGCCATGGCGTACGCGCCCTCGATGGCCTTGAGCAGCACGTTACCGGTGAAGCCGTCGGTGACCACCACGTCGGCGCGCGCGCCGACAGCCACGTCGTACCCCTCGACAAGGCCGACGTAGCGCGCTCCGGCGGGCAGCGGTTCGACGGCGAGCAGAGGGTCGGTGGCCCGGCGTACCCGATCGCCCTTGCCGGCCTCGGTGCCCACCGAGAGCAGCCCGACCCGGGGGGCGGCGATCGAGTGGGCCACCGCGGCGTACGCGGCGCCGAGCACGGCGTGCCGGGCGAGGGTGGCGGGGCGGGGTTCGAGCGAGCCGCCCACGTCGAGCAGGATCACCGGACCGGCGACCGCGGGCAGGGTGGCGACCAGTGCGGGCTGGCGGATCTCCGGCCAGCGCCCGAGGCCGAGCACGGCGGCGGTCACCGTGGCGCCGGTGGCGCCGGCCGAGACCAGGGCGTCGGCGGTGCCGTCGCGGACGGCGGTGACAGCGGCCCGGACGGTGCTCTCCGACCGGGCCGCGTTGGGATGGTCGGCCATGCCGACGACGACGCGGACCGGGCGGACCGTGATCCGGGCGCGTTCGGCCGGGACGAGGGCAGCGATCAACTCGTCGGCGACCTCGGCAGGACCGACGAGCAGCAGGTGCAGATCGGGGTCGGCGCGCATGGCCCGCAGAGCGCCGTCAACCACGACGGCGGGAGCGTCGTCCCCGCCGAGGAGGTCAACGGCGATCCGCGCGGCGCCCGGCTCCACCGGAACACCGGCCGGGTTGGGCCGGCCGGTGTCGGAGGGAGCCGGGGCACCGGGCGAATGCCAGGGTGCGCGCGCCGCCCGACCTGGGGTCGGGGGCGTCACTCGGCGTCCAGGTCAGACCTCGAGAACCTGGCGGCCGTTGTAGGTGCCGCAGACGGAGCAGGCGGCGTGCGGCAGCTTCGGGGACTTGCACTGCGGGCACGCGACGGTCGCGACCACGGTCGCCTTCCAGTTCGCCCGGCGGGACCGGGTGTTGCTGCGCGACATCTTGCGCTTCGGGACGGCCACGGTTCTTACTCCTCTGTAACGGTCAGTTGCGACAGGCCCGCCCAACGCGGGTCGATCTGCTGGTGACTGTGGTCGGCCGGCAGATCGTCCCAGTGCGCCCCACATTCGGGGCACAACCCTGGGCAGTCCTCCCGGCAGAGCGGGTTGGTCGGCAGCGTGAGCACCAACGCGTCCCGCAGCGCCGGCTCCAGGTCGATCAGATCGCCCTGCATCCGGCCCACCTCGTCCTCGTCGGTCGTGATGTCCGTGGTGCTGTTCTCGTACGCGTACAGCTCCTGGATCGTCACGGCCATCGATTCGTTGATCTCGCGCAGGCAACGCCCGCACTCGCCCCGGATGGGACCGGTGATGGTCCCCGAGACGAGCACACCCTCGGACACCGACTGCAACCTCAGATCGAGGTCGAGGTCCGCGCCCTCCGGCACGCCGATCAACTCCACACCGAGGTCCACCGGTGCCGGCACGACCCGCTGGACCTCACGCAACGCACCAGGGCGGCGCGGCAGGTCTCTCGTGTCGAGGACCAGCGGCGACCTGGGGTCGAGTGTCGATGGCGAGTGCTTGGGCATAGTAAGACTCCGGCCGGTGAGAGGCCGACAAAAAAGGTTACCTGGGCGACCCCCGGACCGTCGAACCGGGGGCGACGCCCGACCTCGAATGTCGGCTGGTGAGGTGCCGCTCAGAAGGGTAGCGGGCGTTCCGCCTCATCCCCACCGAAGGTGCCGATCTCCCGCAGCGCGTGCATCTTGTCGCGGCCGCGTTCGATCGAGGCGAGGGCCCGGGTGAGGAACTGCTCGAAGTTGGCCAGCGCCGTGTCGACGTAGTCGTCGACCTCCTCACGCAGGCGCTGCGCCTCGGCACGGGCCTCGGCGATGATCCGGGCACCCTCGTGCTCGGCCGAGACGGTGATCTCGTTCACCGAGACGAGGCGGGCGTGTTCTGCCTCACCCTCGCTGATGATCCGGTCCGCCTCGCGCTTGCCGGCGTCCATGATCTTGTCGCGCTCCTCCAGGAGCGCGGCGGCGCGGCGCAGGTCGGCGGGAAGGTCCGCGCGCATCTCGTCCAGAGCGGCGATCATCTCGCCCCGGTCGACCATGCAGTTGTTACGCGACATCGGGACGGAGCGCGCCTGCTCCACCATGGCGATCAGTTCGTCGATGCGATCGAGCGGGTCCACCGGTACCTCACTCCTGTCGTTCGTCGGCCGACCTCCATGATGCGGGCTACGGCCGGTTCCCCGCTGCGCCCATCATGTCGTGCCCGTCCCACACGATCCCCCACCACCCCAACCCGGCGCGTCGCGAACCCGTCACTCCCGGCTCCCCCCACCCCCGCCCCCGCCCTCACCCCCGCCTCGTCGATCTTGCAGTTGCTGTCGCGACAAAACGGTGCAGAGTGGGCAATGCGGCGACCGAAAGTGCAAGATCGCGGAAGTGGTGCGGGTCAGCGGCGCGGACCCAGGCGAGCTTGCAGGGCCTCGCGGACCGGGTCGGGGACGTGGGCCGAGATGTCGCCGCCCCACTTGGCCACGTCCTTGACGAGGCTGGAGGAGAGGAACGAGTAGAGCGGGTTCGTCGGCATGAAGAGCGTCTCGACGCCGGCCAGCCCGATGTTCATCTGGGCCATCTGCAACTCGTAGTCGAAGTCACTGACCGCCCGCAGACCCTTGATCAGGACGCTCGCCTGCTGGGCCCGGCAGAAGTCGACGAGCAACCCCCGGAACGACTCGACCCGCACGTTGTCGTACGAGGCGGTCACCTCGCGGAGCATGTCGATCCGCTCGTCGACGGTGAACAGGCCGCTCTTCGACTGGTTCACCAGCACGCCGACGATCACCTCGTCGAACAGCCGACTGGCGCGGCCGATGATGTCGAGGTGCCCGTTGGTGACCGGGTCGAACGAGCCGGGACAGACCGCACGTCTCATGATCGGCGACCGTACCAAAGGGTGGTCTCGCCGTACCGGCGACTGCGCTCGGGGGTGATCCCCTGCACCCACTCGAAGTCCCTGGTCCGGCGGGACCGCTCCACCACCACCAGCGCGTCGGGCGCCAACCAGCCGCCATCGACGAGCGTCGTCAGCAGCGCGGTGATCTCCTCGTCGGGCACGGCGTAGGGCGGATCGGCGAAGACCACGTCGTACGGCCCACCGTCGGGCCCGGAGGCCAGCACTGTCGCCACCCTGGCGGTGACCAGGCGGACGGCGGGACCGGCCCGCAGGGTCGCCACGTTCTCCCGGATCACGCGGGCCGCTCTCGCGTCGGACTCGACAAGCAGGACATGCGCGGCGCCCCGGGACAGCGCCTCCAGCCCGACCGCGCCGGAACCGGCGTACAGGTCGGCGAAGCGCGCGCCGTCAAGGTCGACCTCGGCCTCGATCGCACTGAACAGCGCCTCGCGGACCCGGTCGGAGGTAGGTCGGGTGCCGGCGCCGGGCGGCGCGGCGATCCGCCGGCCACCGAGCGTCCCGGCCACGATCCGGGTCACCGTCTCCTCCTGCTCATGACCACGACGCTACGCGACAGGTCGCACCCACCGGCCGACACGGTCAGTACCGCCACGCAGAGCATGTGATCACTTCTCGTATATCTATGATCTCAAGTTCATAACATCAGTCTTAGCTAATCCTGAGCGCTGTATCACGCGCGGCGATATCGCTAGGGTCTGCCGGGTGCCGGCGGCAAACCGTCGGCCCACGGCTCGGGAGGGCGCCTCTCCGATCGGACGTGCCACGACCGTCCACTGTCTCTCCCGTGCCACACCCCTGACGCTTCAGCACTCCAGGAGTACCCGTGATCCGTCCCAAGCTGTCGCTCCGGCGACCGCTGGCCATCCTGGGAGCCGCCATCGTCGGCCTCACCGGGGTCGTCGCGGTAGCCGCCCCAGCCAGCGCACACCACACCGAGATCAGCGCCACCGCCGAGTGTGACCGGCTCACCGGTGAGCGCGTGATCACGTGGAAGGTGTTGAACAGCGAAGCCAACAAGGACGCGACCATCCAGAGGGTGACCACCGACCCGGCAACCCCGGTGACCTCGCTGGTCGAGGGGGTGAAGGAGGCGAAGCCGCTGCAGGGGCTGATCATCCCGATGGCCTCCTACAAGCTGGCCACCCAGCGCGTGCCCGGCAACACCACCAAGGCCCACCTCCAGGTCTACGCTGAGTGGATCAAGGCGGGGAAGGTCACGGCGAATCACACCGCCAACGGTGACATCAACCTCGCCGCGGACAGGTCCTGCACCCCGGCCCCGAAGTGCATCGACGCCAGCAAGGCCAAGTACACCCACACGTTCGACGGTCCGAAGGGCACCGCCACCGTCAAGCTCGACGGTGACCTGCCGCTCTGCGGCGAGGGCAAGCAGTACTTCACGCTGGTGTCGTACTTCGCGCCCCGGCCGCAGTTCGCCACCCCGCAGTACGTCTACGGCACGCCGGACAGCGACTGGATCGGTGGTACGCAGACCGAGATCACGCTGAACGTCGAGATCCCGGACTGCCACACCCAGGTCGACCTCATCTGGGGCGACAAGGACCAGGTCATCGACGAGATCGTCGACGGCGGCAAGCGTTACGACAACAAGAAGCTCGGCTCGCCAGGCGCTCCGGGCAACCGGTCCAAGGGCCCGCAGGGTTGGTACAACGGCGGCAGCAAGAGCTGCGTCACCCCGGCCTCGACGTTCGCGTCCAAGTGCGACGGTTCGGTCGCCGTGTCGCTGAGCAACGACGGCAAGATCAGCAAGTACGCCGTCGAGTTCGAGGTCAAGGGCGAGAACGGCTTCACCAAGAAGGTCTCCGTCGCCCCCGGCAAGGCCGACACCAGCATCGTGGTGCCCGCCGCCGACGCCGGCAAGATCGAGGTCCTGGTCGACGGCAAGGTCATCGAGAACGGCACGTACTCCTGGGCGCGTCCCGAGGACTGCCCGCTGCCGGCCGTCACCACGAAGGCCGACTGCAAGGAGTTCGCCCTCACCGTCACCAACCCCGAGGGTGGCCTGCCGGTGAAGACCACGTTCACCTACGGCGACAAGACCGAGACCCGTACGGTCGCGGCCGGCGCCTCGGAGACGGTGACCTTCAAGGCCGGCAAGGACAAGACGGCGATCGTCGCCCTGCCGGACATGGACCTGGAGCTCGAAGCCATCTACACGCCGGAGGGCAACTGCGGCGGTAGCGGTGGCGGCGGCGAGGACGAGCCGGGCCTTCCGGTCACCGGTGCGGCTGCGGGCGGCATCGCCGCCGGCGCGATCGCCCTGCTGATCGCGGGCGCGGTGCTCTTCGTCATCGCCCGTCGGCGTCGGGTGACCTTCACCGCCTGACCTGACCTGCGCTGAAGCCCGAGGGCGCGTCGACCACCCGGTCGGCGCGCCCTCGGTCGTTGTGCGGTGACAGCAGCCGACTGTGGCCAGCGACCAAGTGCGTTCGCCCTGCCGAAAGCAGGAGCGAGCCCACCACTGCACCGACGTATCGGCGCTACCCGAGTTATTGAAGGTGTCGCACCGCGCTGGGTATGACCAGGGCATAGTCGGACGGTGGCATTTGTAGCGGAACGCCGAGTTGTACACATGCATGGCGCACAGGCTGACCTCCGACCTCCGACCCGCACGGCGTAGAGGTTCGCGAGATTCGAAGGCGTGGCAGATACGCCTAAGTAAAATGCAGCCAGGCTGGTCGAGGGTCACCTTCGGCTACGCGTAGGCCCCCTCACGCAGCAACTCGCCGACCTGGACGAACGGCGCATCATCGCCACCGAAGACTTCATCGACGCCCGGCTCGCGCTCGGCGCCAGCAGCAGTCTCCTGCGCGATATCCGCGCCCTCGTGCTCGACCAACCCCTGCGCGACCGTCCGTGGGAACAGCTCATGCGAGCGCTGTATCTCACCGGCGACCCGGCGGGAGCCCTCGTGACCTACCAGAAGGCGCGCGCGTCATTCAGCGAGGCGCTCGGCATCGAGCCTTCCCGGCGTCTCCAACAGCTACAGGGCTCGATCCTGCAACGCGACGACAGCGCCATCGCCCGACTCGCCCTGGCATAAGGATCACGTCAGCCCTTCGCCAGTTGCTCGGTGCAGCCGCCCCGCCCATCGCGACGTGGTGCTCTCGTCATCGCCCAGCAGTGTCGGGAGACTCCATCCCTGATCGGTCCTGAAGCCCGAGGGAACGCCAATCACCCAACTGGCATGACGGCGGCAGCTCAGCGCCAAGGGAGTCCACCCCGCGCGTCGATCCAGTGCAGTACGACCGGAGGCCGTCGGTGGCATCTCAGATGCGATGCCACCGACGGCCTTGATCGGCACATCAGGCGCTCACCCCTCGACGGGGTCGGAGAGTCAGCGGGCGAAGTAGCGGTTGGACTCGGGGCGGTAGAGCAGCACCAGCACGGCGATGTCGATGATCGCGACGAGCACGTTGAGCACCAGGTGCACCGTCCCGAAACCACCCTCGACGTCTGCCAGACCGACGACGGTCCCGATGAGCTGCAGGACGGCAAGAATCGTGAGCACGGTTCGGGCCCAGCGCGCGCCCGCACGCATCTTGAAGGCGACGAGGAACTGGAGGATCACGAGGACTACGGCGAAGGCTACGGCACCCCAGACGGCGCCCGTGCCGGCCGCCTCCGCCTCTTCCCGCCCGCCGTCGAAGAGGGAGACCACGTTGCTGAGTAGCGCGAGCCCGATCACCAGCAGGGTGAGACGGAACGCGTTGCGCACCGCGCCGGGAACGCTCTGTTGCACCTGAGTTGCCTGCATGGAACACCACCTCTTGTCGACGGACCACATCGGACGGACATCGTCCGATCGACAAGATTTCTAACCGCTGAGCAACACCCGCAAACCCCCTAATGTGGAAATTTTTCCCCTAACTTGCTAAGCCAGCAAATTAGGGGATATCTCGTATCTGAGCACCGAGTCAGCCAGCTCGGACGATCCCGATGAACCGACCAGCGACATCCAGCAGTTCCGGGACCGACGCGCATGCCTGACCAAGGTCGATGAACGCCTCGTCGAGGCCGAGGGCGGACGCCTCCCGCACGTACGAGGCGGTCTGCTTCAACGCGTCGTCCGACACGCCGGTCGGCTCGACGTTGATGCGCAGCGGCGCACGGAGGGTCGCCGGGTCCCGGCCAACCCCCTCCCACTCGGCCCGCAGAGCGCCCCACAGGTAGGTCAGGTTCTCCATCGGCATCTGGACGGGCAGCCAGCCGTCCGCGCTGCGGGCGATACGCTTCAGAGCCGGCGGGGCGAATCCCGCCAGCAGGATCGGCGGGTGCGGCCGTTGCGCCGGCTTGGGCTCGATCGTCGTGGGCACGATGTCGAAGTACGTCCCGTGATGCTCGACGACCTCCTGCGTCCAGATCGTCTTCAATACGTCCACGGTTTCGTCGAGGCGACCGCCACGGTCCTTCCACGGCACGTTCACCGCGCTGTACTCGTCGTGCAACCAGCTGATGCCGAAACCCGCGTCGACCCGGCCGCCGCTGAGGATGTCCAGGGTCGTCAGGGTACGAGCCAACAGGACGGGCGGGTACCACAACGCGTTGAGCGTGCTCATGCCGAGCCGCATCCGCTCGGTGTGCGCGGCGGCGAAGGTCAACGCGGTCAGCGGATCGAAGTACGTCTTGAAGGGTGCCGGCATGGGCGCCCCGGGCACGCCGCCGTAGCCGTCGCTGGGATCGAGCGGCGCGAGGATGCGATCACCCGTCCAGAGACTGTCGTAGCCCATCGCCTCCGCCGTACGGCTGACCTCGACGACGGCTTCCTTCGTCGTGAACGTGCCGTAGTGGGGCAGGCTGATCCCGATCCGCATGAACTTCTCCTGGCACCGTTCCTGGCGGCTGACGAGGACCGCCAGCACACGTCAACGTTCGGAAGTCAAGCACCACCGCCGTGACGGCGTCTGGACACTCACTGGACGTGCACCAGGGGCGTCCGTCAGCCCTTTTCCAGGTACTCCGCGCGATCCTCGTCGACGAGCGCGGCCACCGACGCGGCCAGCGCCGGGTTGCCCGTCAGCTCCGGATCGTCCCCGATGAGGGTGATGGCCTCGGCGCGGGCGTCGCGGATCAGGTCGGCGTCGCGGCGCAGCGACAGCAGCCGCAGGTGTGAGCGGTGCCCGGACTGGGTGGCCCCCAGCACGTCACCCTCGCGGCGCTGCTCCAGATCCAACTCGGCGAGCTTGAACCCGTCGCTGGTGGAGGCGACCGCGTCCAGCCGTTCCCGCGCCGACGACCCCTCGGCGGCCTCACTCACCA
This sequence comes from Micromonospora sp. NPDC049102, assembly GCF_043197485.1. Taxonomy (NCBI): domain Bacteria; kingdom Bacillati; phylum Actinomycetota; class Actinomycetes; order Micromonosporales; family Micromonosporaceae; genus Micromonospora; species Micromonospora sp. NPDC049102. Next base: position 37,329 of record NZ_JBICTE010000014.1, read on the forward strand.
GCAGGCAGAGCCCGGCGGCGGCACCCCGGCCGACGCGGCCCCGGAGCTGGTGCAGTTGGGAGACACCGAAGCGGTCGGCGTCCAGCACGATCATCACGGTGGCGTTGGGCACGTCGACGCCGACCTCGATCACCGTGGTCGCCACCAGGACGTCCAGGTCGCCGGCCGCGAAGGAGCGCATGACCGCGTCCTTCTCGTCGGCCGGCAGGCGGCCGTGCAGCACCCCGATCCGCAGACCGTGCAGCGGCCCCTCGGCCAGCAGCGGGGCCACCTCGGTCACCGCCAGGGGTGGCCGGCGTCCGTTGTCGTCCTCCGGCGGCGGCTCCTCGTCCGTCGTCGGACCGTCACCGATCCGCGGGCACACCACGTACGCCTGGTGGCCGGCGGCCACCTCCTCCCGCAGCCGGCGCCAGGCCCGGTCCAGGAAGGCGGGCTTCTCGGCGGCCGGCACCACGTGCGAGGCGATCGGCGACCGGCCCCGGGGCAGCTGGGAGAGGGTGGACACCTCCAGGTCGCCGTAGACGGTCATCGCCACCGTGCGCGGGATCGGGGTGGCCGTCATCACAAGCGTGTGTGGCGGCTGGTCGGCCTTGGCCCGCAACGCGTCGCGCTGCTCCACCCCGAAACGGTGCTGCTCGTCGACCACCACGAGACCCAGGTCGGCGAAGTCGACGCCCTCGTAGAGCAGCGCGTGGGTGCCGAGCACGATCCCGGCGTTGCCGCTGGCCACCTCGCCGAGCGCCCGTCGGCGGGCCGCCGCCCCCAGCGAGCCGGTGACCAGCTCGACCCGGGTGGCGTGCTCGGCGGAATCCAGCTCACCGGCCCGCCCGAGGGGCCCCAGCAGGTCGAGCATGCCCCGGTGGTGCTGGGCGGCCAGCACCTCGGTGGGCGCCAGCAGCGCGGCCTGTCCGCCGGCGTCGACCACCTGGAGCATGGCCCGCAGCGCCACCACGGTCTTGCCCGAGCCCACCTCACCCTGCAACAACCGGTGCATCGGGTGCGCGGCCGCCAGGTCTGCGGCGATCTCCTCGCCCACGTCACGCTGACCGGCGGTCAGCTCGTACGGCAGACGGGCGTCGAACGCGTCCAGCAGCCCGCCGACGCGCGGCGGGCGGGGCCGGGCCGGCCAGTCGGCGGCCCGGTGCTTGCGCTGCACCAGGGTCAGCTGGACGGCGAACGCCTCGTCCCACTTGAGCCGGTGTCGGGCCCGGTAGAGCTCCTCCTTGCTGGACGGCCGGTGGATCTCCCGCAGCGCGGTGCCCAGGCCGACGAGTTTGCGGTCGGCCCGCACGGTGGCCGGCAGTGGATCCTCCGGCGGCGTGAACGTGTCCAGCACGACGCGTACGCAGCGGGCGATCACCCAGGTCGGGACGGCAGCCGCCGCCGGGTACACGGGGATCAGCGCGCCGGCGAACTCCTCGATTTCGTCGCTGACCGCCGCCTCGCCCTCACCGCCCTCGCCGAGCAGGACGTACTCCGGGCCGTTGAGCTGCCGTTTGCCCCGGAACTCGGTGACCTTGCCGGCGAACAGCCCCCACCGACCCGGACGCAGCTCCCGTTCGCGCCACGCCTGGTTGCCGAAGAACGTCAACGTCAGCACGCCGCCGGAGCCGTCGCCGACGGTCACCTCGAGCAGATTGCCCCGGCGCTGGCGCATCGGCCGTACGGCGGTGCGCTGCACCTGGGCCAGGACGGTGACCTGCTCGCCGACGTCCAGCGAACGGATGTCGGTGTGCTCACCACGCTCGTCGTAGCGGCGCGGGAAGTGGTAGATCAGGTCTCCCGCCGTGTGCAGGTCGAGCTGGGTGGCCAACGCCTTTGCCGTCTTGTCACCGACGAGCTTCTTCAGCGGCGTGTCCACCGTGGCCGGCTCACTCATTCGACCCCCACCAGGAGCGGATAGAACGGCTGACCGCCCGGGTACGCGTGCACCTCGACGAACGGCCAGCGCCGCGCGACGTGCGCGCGGACGGCGTCGGTGAGCCCGGCGGGGGCGTCGACGCCGGCGAGCAGGGTGACCAGCTCCCCGCCGCCGCCGAGCATCCGGTCGACCACGGCGGCGCAGGTGTCGGTGAGGTCGTCGCCGATCAGGTGCACCTCCCCCTCGACAAGCGCCAGCACGTCCCCGGGGCGGCAGGGGCCGGCGACCGTGAGCGCCTCCCGGCTGGCGTGGCAGACCTCGGCGTAGCGGCACGCGCCGGCCGCCTCGGCCATCGCGATCACGTCGTCCTCGAAGCGACGGGTGCCGTCGCGGACCGCGAGGGCCGCGAGGGCCTGCACCGGCGATCGCGTCGGCACCACGCTCACCTTGACGCCGTGCCGGTGCGCCTCGCGGGCCGCGGCGCTGGCGACCCCCACCGTGTTGGCGTCGTTCGGCAGCACCACCACCCGCGATGCACCCGTGCCGCGCACTGCGGCCAGCAGCTCACCCGTGGACGGGTTGCCGGGCACCACCGTCGCGCCCTCGGCGGCGAACAGCTCGGCGATCCCCGCGCCGGTGGCCACCACCACGGCCGCGCGGCCGTCCTCGGTCGGGCCGCCGGGCGGCTCCGGCTGGTCGGCGAAGCGGGTCACCGAGATCCGGTACGGGCGGCCGGCGGCGATACCCGCCTCGACCGCCGCGCCCACGTCGTTGACGTGCACGTGCACGGTCCAGGTGCCGTCCGGCTCACGCCCGTCGCCGACGACGACCAGCGAGTCGCCGAGCGCGGCCAGCGTGCCGCGCAGCACGGCCACCGCGTCGGCGGGAGCGTCGAGCAGGTACTGCACCTCGTAGGCGTACTCCTCGGAACCGGTCTCGCGCGCGACGGCGACCGCCGGACGGGCGGTGCGCGGCGCCGGCGCGGGCGGGATTGCGCTCTCCCCGGTGAGCACCTCGACCAGGGCGTCGAGCAGGACACAGAGCCCGCGCCCGCCGGCGTCGACGACGCCCGCGTGGGCCAGGGCCGGCAGTTGCTCGGGGGTACGGGCAAGCGCGTCGGCCGCCGCCCGCGCCGCGCCCTGGGCCACCACCGGCAGGTCGTCGCTGGCCGCCTGCTCGGCTCCCGTGGCCGCTGCGGCGACGACGGTGAGCAGGGTGCCCTCGACGGGACGCCCGACCGCCGTGTACGCGGCGGCGGCCGCCGCCCGCAGCGCGACGGCCAGGGCCTGCCCCCGCACCGCCGGCACGGCGACGACCGCGTCGGCGAACCCGCGCAGGATCTGCGAGAGGATGACCCCCGAGTTGCCCCGCGCCCCCAGCAAGGCGCCCTGCGCCATCAACCGCAGCGCGTGCCCGTGGGCGGTGGAGCCGCTGTCGGGGAGGGTGTCCAGGTCCATCGAGAGGGCCTGCTGGGCCGAGGTGAGGGTGAGCACTAGATTGGTGCCGGTGTCACCGTCGGGCACCGGGTAGACGTTGAGCTGGTCGATCTCACCCTGGTGGCGCTTGAGCGCGACCAGGCCGCTCGCGCACCAGCGGCGGACCGCGACGGCGTCGAGGGTGTCCAGCACGGGCAGAAGCCTACTGGCGCGCGCCGACACGCGTCGGACTCGTCCGGCGTGTCCGGTTGCCCCGGCGCCCCACGGGCCACCCCCGGCCCGACCAGGCGGTCTTCGCCCGCCAGGTACAGTGGCCGCCGGAACCAGCCCCCGGTCAGGGCGGTTGGTCACCCCGGCGGGGCATCGGGTAGGCTGACGCGGTTGCCCGGGCAGCACCTGCCGGCGACCTCATGAACGTATCAATCCCAGGAGTATCCCGTGGCTAGCGTGTGCGACGTCTGTGGCAAGGGACCGGGCTTCGGCCACAACGTGCCCTGGTCCAAGAAGAAGACCAACCGCCGCTGGAACCCGAACATCCAGTCGGTGCGCACCCCGGCCGGTGGTGGCAACACCAAGAAGCTGCAGGTCTGCACCTCGTGCATCAAGGCTGGCAAGGTCACCCGCGCCTGACGCGGGGCACCAACCTCTGTCGTACGGACGCCTCAGGCGGCGGACCACCTCGGTCGTCGGCTGGGGCGTTTCTGCGTACAACGTCTTGTTTAGCGCAGGACGACCCGCAGTGCGGTCACCCAGGCTGTCCACCAGGTCGGGGTTGACCACACCGCAGTGTTGCTGTCTCCTTACTAGGACTTTCACCGCCCTGGATCAGCAGAGCATCATGCACAGGTGAATAGAGGAGGCTCGGGCGTAAACCGCATGGATTGGCGGATCTGTCCCGAGTATCACCAGACCTGGGTGCCTTCTGGCCTGTACCTGAGTGGCGAGCCGGGCGCGCAGGTACCGAGCGATGTCGTCATGGCCAAGCGGGTGCCGGGTTTGCTCCTGCTGCATCTAGTACGGCAGCCGCCGTTCGTGAGGTGACCTCGGATCGTCTTCGACTACGCCGCAGCACCGGAGCAGGACCGACCCGGGGGACTACTCCGCACGGTAGCCCGCCTGGACAGCAGCGGACAGCTCAACGTTCCCAGCGACCTGAGCCTCACCACGACCCAACTGGCGAACATGACCACCGCCGTCGGCGCCGCCGACATCGCCCCTGCCGTGCTCGGCGTTCTCGGCAGCATCAAAGCCGGCACATTCACCGACGCGCGGTCTTTCATCGAGAAGAACCGCGGCACACTGACCGTCGAGCAGAGACAGCAATGGGTTGAGGCCCTCTGGGACCTGGTCGTCGAGCTGCCTCGCTACGATCAGCAGCTGAATACGCTGATCGTAGCGGTCTATGAATGTGAGAAGGTTCCGGGCCCGCAGTAGAAGCAGCACACGCCCCTGCGCCGGGTGACCCTCAAAGCGTGCACCGACACCTGCCCGATCACAGCATGCGGCCGAAGGAGACGCAGCCCTCGGCGTCCTTGTAGAAACCGAAGTTCGGAATTCGGTCATAACCGGCGGAAGCGTACATGGCGATCGCCTCGGGCTGCCTGTCCCCGCACTCCAGGACGATCCGCTTGCGGCCGTGCTCCCGGGCGGAACGCTCGACGGCCGCGAGCACCGTGCGTGCCACGCCGCGCCCACGGGCCGCCGGGGCGGTGTACATCCGCTTCAGCTCGGCGGTGTCGTCACCGTGACTGCGCCAGCCACCGCAGCCGACCGGCTCACCGGCCAGGTAGGCGACGAGGAACGCGCCGTCCGGTGGCTCGAACTCGCTCGCGGCGACCGGGGTGTCGTCGCCGGTGCCGCCGTAGCGGACCGCCAGGTCGGCCAACGTGGCCTTGATCAACTGCTGTGCCACCGGCGCGTCGAAGCGCACCAGCCGGATCTCGATCTCACTCACGGTGTCCAGGGTACGGCCGTCGAGCGGCCCTATCGGAAGTGGTCCCAGCCCCGGGGCCCGTCGTAGGCACCGCCGTCGACGGTCACCCCGACCCCCTCGGTCACCACGCCGACGAGACGCCACGGCGGTGGCAACGCCACCGTCGGGGGGAAGGTCGCGGCCAGCGCGTGGTCCTCACCACCCGCCAGGAGCCAGGTGTACGGGTCGACGCCCAGCGCCTGCGCGGCGTCGGCCATCTGCCGGGGCACCTCGAACGCGTCACGGCGCACGTCGATCGCCACACCGCTGGCCCGCGCCACGTGCCCGAGGTCGGCGAGGAGCCCGTCCGAGACGTCGATCATCGAGGTCGCGCCGAGCTGGGCGGCCTGCGGCCCGGCCGGGTACGGGACCTGCGGCCGGCGGTACGCCTCGACCAGCAGCCGCGGAGTGCGGAAGCCCCGGCTGAGCACGGTCAGGCCGGCCGCCGCGTGACCGATGCGACCCGCCAGGGCAAGCACGTCGCCGGGACGGGCGCCGGAACGCACCACGGGCGCGCGGCCGCCGAGGTCGCCCAGCGCGGTGACCGCGATGGTCAGGGTGGGACTCGACGACATGTCCCCGCCGACCACGCTCGCGCCAACCGTGGCGGCCTCCGCGGCCAGCCCGTCGGCCAGGTCTTCGGCCCAGTTCGTCTCCAGGTCGGCGGGCATGCAGAGGGCGACCAGCAGAGCGGTCGGGACGGCGCCCATCGCCGCGACGTCGGCCAGGTTGGCCGCGGCGGCCCGGTGACCCACGTCGCGCGCCGATCCCCAGTCCCGCCGGAAGTGCCGTCCGTCGACGAGCACGTCCGTGCAGGCGACCACCCGGCCGTCCGGCGCGGCCACCACCGCCGCGTCGTCACCCGGCCCGAGCACTGTCGTCGGGCCCATTGACAGGCGGGCGGTCACCCGCCCGATCAGCCCGAACTCGCCGATCCCGGCCACGCTGGCACCACCGCCGACGTTCGACCCGTTCTGCCCGGCACCGCCGCGCTCGCTCACCGCTGCTCCTTGACCACCGATAGGGATCGGACCTGGTCCGTAAGGTAGTTTCACCCTTCGGGCCGCCTCCGGGCGGCGACGGACGGAGGTCGAGTCGTGGTACAGGCGTACATCCTCATCCAGACCGAGGTCGGCCGCGCACGCGACGTGGCGGGTGTCATCGCGGACATCGTCGGCGTGGTACGCGTCGACGCCGTCACCGGACCGTACGACGTGGTCGTCCTCACCGAGGCGAACACCGTCGACGAGCTCGGCAAACTCATCGTCAGCAAGGTGCAGATGGTGCCCGGCATCACCCGCACCCTCACGTGTTCGGTGGTGCGGCTGTAAGTGGACGAGATGACGACCCCCTCGGCTGCTCTGGACGACGACGGCAAGAAGCGGGAACCGGCGGACGAGTCGCACGAGCCGGCTGACGGTACCCACGCCGACACCGATCCGACCGTCGACGCGCCGGCCGGCCGGGACCGGACCGTCCGGGGAGCGGCACTGCTGGCCACGGTGATCGCGTTGCCGATCACCGTGCTGGTGGCTGTGCTGGCCTTCACCAAGCTCGCACCGGAGACGCCGGCCGCCGCCCCGAGCCCTTCGGCGAGCACCACCCGGGCGCAGTCCAGCGCTCCGGTCGAGATGGCCGCGCCGGCACTGGCCGGACGTCCGGCCACGGTCTGCCGCGCGCTGCTCTCCCAGCTGCCGCAGACCATCCGTGACCTGACCCAACGTCCGGTCACGGCGGGCCCGGAGCAGAACGCCGCCTACGGCGACCCCGCGCTCACCCTGGCCTGCGGAGGCACCGAGCCGACCGTCCCGGCCACCGACGAGGTCTGGATGGTCAACCGGGTCTGCTGGCACCCCGTCGAGGAGACGGACGTGACAGTGCTCACCACCGTCGACCGGGAGACTCCGGTGACCGTCCGCATCCCGCGCTCCTACCCGCAGCCGCTGCAGTGGGCCGCCCCGATCTCCAGCGCCATCGTGGCCTCGGTGCCCTCGGGCGGCGCCGTCCCCGCCGGCTGCAAGGGCTGACGCGACGACGCGCGACCCGCCACACGGGTCACGCGTCGAGGGCGGCGGCTCAGTGCAGGCCGATGCCGCGCCGCTGGGCGGTACGGATCAACCGGTTGACCAGCTTGGGATACTCCAGGCCGGAGGCCGCCCACATCCGGGGGAACATCGACGTCGGGGTGAACCCGGGCATCGTGTTGACCTCGTTGAGGTAGATGTCCAGCTCGGGAGTGACGAAGAAGTCGGCCCGGGCCAGACCGGCGCAGTCCAGCGCGGTGAACGCGCGGACGGCGTACTCCTGCACCTGGCGGGTCACCTTGTCCGGCAGGCCGGCCGGGATGTCGTACTCGCAGGAGTCGTCGAGGTACTTGGCCTCGAAGTCGTAGAAGTCGTGGTCGGCGACGACGCGCACCTCGGCCAGCACGGACGCCTCGGGGGTGCCACCGGCTTCACCCTCCAGCACACCGCACTCGACCTCGCGACCGATGATCGCGGCCTCGATGATGACCTTGGGGTCGAACTGCCGGGCGGTGGCGACCGCCTCGTCCAGTTGGGCCCAGTCGGTCACCCGGGTGATGCCGAACGAGGAGCCGGCGCGGGACGGCTTCACGAAGACCGGCAGGCCGAGCCGCTTCTTGTCCTGCTCGCTGAGCGTCATGCCGTTGCGCAGCACCGCGTACGAGCCGACCGGGATGCCCTCGATCGCGCAGAGCTTCTTGGTGAACTCCTTGTCCATCGCCGCGGCGGAGGCGAACACGTTCGCGCCCACGTAGGGGATGCCGGCCATCTCCAGCATGCCCTGGATGGTGCCGTCCTCGCCGTACGTGCCGTGCAGCACCGGGAAGACCACGTCCACGTCGGCCAGCGCCCGCGGGCCCTCGGTCGGGTCGAGCACCATGAGCCCGTTCCCGGTGGGGTCGGCGCGTAGCACGATGTCCGCGCCGGAGTCGGCGGTGATCTCCGGGAGTTGGCGGGCGTTGATGGCGAGCTGGGCAGGATCACCGCTGGTCAGCACCCACTGGCCGGCGCGGGTGATGCCCACCGGCACCACCTCGTACTCGTCGGGGTCGAGGGCGCCGAACACGCTGCCGGCGCTGACGCAGGAGATGCCGTGTTCCGGGCTGCGGCCGCCGAAGACGATCGCCACGCGGGTCTTGCCTGGGGTGGTCACTCCGGTCACCTCTTCGTACGCGACTGCGGCTGGTCGTGCTCGCCGGTGGCGCTCACCCGGTTGACCTTACTGTGCGTGGCGATCAGGCGCGGCGATACCCGGCGAGCCATGAACCGACACGGCATTCGGTCAACAGAGTATATACGGTGCGTGACGATTGATGAGGGCCGGAATCAGTCCCGTGAGTGCCGGCGACCGACCGCGATCACCTTGACCCGCTGCCGGCCGGCCCGGACCATGCCCAGCGCCATGAAGGCCCCGGCGATCCGGTCGGCGGCCTCCCTGCTGCTCGCGCCGACGACCTGGCGGCGGCGCTCGGGGGCGACCCGCTCGTTGCGGTCGATGCCCTCGACGGGACGCACGTCGGTCAGGACGACCAGGAAGCGGGTCATCGCCGACCCCCCGGGCGCGGGGGCGGAGACTTCGAAGCGGTACGCACGTCGTCTCCTTCCGGCGGGCTGGCGCGGGCGGCACGCGGCGATCGGGTACGGGGGAGAAACCCGATCGCCGCGCGCCCTATCCCCTCCGGTCGCTCACCACCACCGTCGCCACGACAACCGGCGGTGAGGACGCGATAACAGATTGACACGTCTACAGCCATGAATGCAACTCTCATCGGCCATCTCTCATGTACCCGTTCCCGTAAATGTGTGCGACCATCGATGCATGGCCCCGAAGACCGCCCGCGCCCGTCGACTCGGCATCGCCCTACGCCAGTTCCGGGAAGCCGCCGGGCTGACGCTGGAGACCGCCGCGGACGAGATCAACAGCACCCGCAGCACCCTCTCCCGCTACGAGAACGCCCAGACGCTGGTCAGCCCGGCCACCGTGCGCGCCCTGCTCACCTCGTACGGGGTGAACGCCGAGGAGGTGGCCGCCGCGGTGCAACTCGCCAAGGACGCGCGCAAGCCGGGCTGGTGGGTGTCGTACTCGTACCTGCTCGACCCGCGCACCATCGACTTCATCGCGCTGGAGGCCGAGGCCACCGCCATCTCCAACTTCGAGCCGTCGGTGGTGCCCGGTCTGTTGCAGACGGCCGACTACATCCGCGGAGTGATGCGCGGCGGCCCGCACACCCTCGGCGACGAGTTGGTGGAGCAGCGGGTGAAGGTCCGGCTCGACCGCCAACAGCGGCTCACCGCCGACACCCCACCCATCCTCGACGCGATCATCGACGAGGGCGCGCTGCTACGCCCGGTCGGCGACGAGTCGGTGATGGAGGGCCAACTGCGGCACCTCGTCAAGATGGCCGAGCTGCCGAACATCACCGTCCAGGTGATTCCGCTCTCCGCCGGCTACCACCGGGGCACCCGTGGCTCGCTGCACATCCTGGAGTTCGCCGATCCGGAGGACCCGATCATCGCGTCGGTGGAGACCGTCGCCGGTCAGATGATCCTCGACCGGGCGGGTGAGACGCGTACCTGCACCAAGATCATGGAGCATCTGCGCAGCGTGGCGCTCAGTCCGGCGGACAGCCGGGCGATGCTCCTGTCAGTCCTGAAGGGACGGTAGGACCGATGACACCGACTATCACAGCGGCGTTGGCCGCGGCAGCGTGGCGCAAGAGCAGCCGCAGCGGCGACGAGGGTGCCTGCGTGGAGGTGGCCACGATCCCCCGACTGGTCGCCGTCCGCGACTCCAAGGACCCGGCCGGCCCGGCCCTGCTGTTCCCCCCGGCGGCCTGGGCCGCCTTCGCCCAGGCTCCACCGCACCGCTGACCGCAGCGCTCCCGCACGACACCCGCGCCCCGCCGACCGGGCTGACACAGCCCGGGACGCGGGGCGCGGGCGGGTCAGAGCGGTCCTCGGTGTTCGCGCGACGGTCAGGCGATCAGCGGGCGGGGCTCCGGCGCGGCGCGTACCGCCTCCAGGGCGGCGATCGCCACCCCACGGGCGCCGGCCATGTCGCGGTCCGGCACGAGGGCGAAGGTGGCGACGGCGGCCTGCTCGGCGCGGAGCACGGTGTGCTCGCGGACCGTCGCCAGGAACCAGTCCCGGAACGCCGGCGCGGCTTCCACCACCCCACCACCGACGAAGTACGCGTGCGGGTCGGTGAAGTTGGCCGCCAGGGTGAACAGGCGACCCAGCGCCATCGCCTGCTGGGTGAAGAGGTCCCGGGCCAGCGCGTCACCCCGCTCGCCGTAGCCCCGCACGAGCTTCGCCGCCCGTGCCAGCGGCTCGGCCGCGAGGGGATGGTCGGGATAACGGGTCAGCCAGTACGGCAGCAGGTTGCGCTCGATGCCGGTCAGCGACGCGACGCTCTCGACGTCGCCGCTGAAGCCACAGGCGCAGGTCGGCTCCGGCTGCCCCGAGCCGATCAGGCCGCCCAGCGGGATGTGTACGTGACCCAGTTCCCCGGCCATGCCGGAGGCCCCGGCGATCACCTTGCCGCCCTCGACCACCCCGCCGCCGAGGCCCGTGCCGACGATCGCCGAGACCGACGAACGGGTCATCGCCTCGTCGCCGAAGTACACGTGGTGGGCGTAGAGCGCGGCCGCGTTGCCGTCGTTGTGGTAGATCACCGGCAGGCCGAGCCGCCGCTCCAACGCGCCCCGCACGTCGAAGCCACGCCAGGCCGGCTGGGAGAAGTTGGTCGAGCCACGTGACGAGATGACGCCGGTGGCGCTGGCGGGACCGGGGGTGTCCAGCCCGACCGCACGGACCAACCCACGCGGGACACCGGTCTGCGCCAGCGCCCCCTCCAACGCCCGCGCCAGGGCCTCGATCGCCGCCTCCGGGCCGGCCTGCACCTCGCTGGGGATCTCCAGCAGGCCGTCCACCAGGAAGCGGCCGTCCACGGTCAGCACGGTGGCGTTGTTGCTGGTGCCACCGTTGTCCAGGCCGACGACCACCGGCACCCCTGCGCTGCCCACCGCAACCGCCTCCCGCCCTCATGAGTGTGAGCCGAGGCTAGTGCCAACCCCGCTCCCCCGCCACGCCGCCCCGCACCGCCCGCCTCGCCACCAGGCGGGGAGGAGCACGGGTGCTCGGGTCGCCCTTTGCTCTGCTTCAACCCGGGAAACACCTGGCGTCCGGTAATCGGACAGCGCGGTGTTTCCTCCGTTGAAGCAGAGCAAAGGGCGCGAACAGCAGGTGCGTACCCAGCGCCGCCGCCATGACCGCGCGCATGAACGACCTGATCCCGCGCACCACCACGGCACCGACGGAGAGGTGGCAACTCAACCCGGGCGGCGAGCTGTCACCGCGGTGGCGTCGAGGTTCTCGTCCACCCGCACCGTCGGGATCAGTCCTGCGGCCTCGAACGACCGGCAGAGGTCGACCACCTGCGACTCGCCGGCCTCGACGATCAGGTGCCCGCCCGGGGCCAGCCAGGCTGCCGCCTCGACGCCCACCCGGCGTAGCACGGCGAGCCCGTCCGGCCCGCCGTCGAGCGCCACCGTGGCCTCGTGCAGCCGCGCCTCCGGCGGCATCAGGGCCACCGCGTCGGTCGGCACGTACGGGGCGTTGGCGACCACCAGATCGAGTCGCCCCCGCCAGTGTTCCGGCAGCGGGGCGAACAGGTCACCCTCGTACACCTCGGCGGCCACCCCGGCGAGGTTGCGGCGGGCGCACACCACCGCCGCCGGGTCGATGTCGGCGGCGGCCAGCCAGCGGGGCGCGAGCCGGCGTGCCAACGCGACGGTCGTGGCACCGGAGCCGCAGCAGAGGTCGACCACGGCCGGGGCGGGGCCGGTCAGCTCGGCCGCCAGCTCGACCAGCAGCGCCGTCCGGCCGCGTGGTACGAAGACGCCCGCGTCGACGGCGATCCGCAGGCCACAGAACTCCGCCCAGCCGAGCAGGTACTCCAGCGGCTCACCGGCCACCCGTCGGTCGGTCAGCTCGGCCAGCCGCAGTGGATCGTCGGTGGCGGCGATCAGGAGCTCGGCCTCGTCCTCGGCGTACACGCAGCCCGCGGCGCGCAGCCGGCCCACCAGGGCGGAACGGTCCACCGACGGTGACCCCACTCAGGCCCCTCCGCTGGCGTCCAGCGCGGCGGCGATGTCGGCGACCAGGTCAGCCGGGTCCTCCGCGCCGCAGGACAGCCGGACGAAGCCGGGAGCGGTGTCGTCCCCCCACTGCGCCCGCCGGTCCGCCGTGGTGTGCAGACCACCGAAGGAGGTGGCGGCCGCAACCAGCCGGGCGGCGTCGATGAAGCGCGCCACCCGATCGGCGTCACCCAGGTCGAACGACAGCACCCCGGGCATCCGGCGCATCTGCGTCGAGGCCACCGCGTACGCGGGGTCGTCCGGCAGCCCCGGCCAGCGCAGTCCCGTGACGTCCGAACGGGCTGCCAACAGGCCGGCGACGGCGGCCGCGTTCGCGGTCTGCCGGGCCAGCCGCAGGTCGAGGGTCGCCAGCGACCGGTGGGCCAGCCACGCGTCGAACGCGCCGGGAACCGATCCGGTGCTCGTACGCCACAGCGTCGCCGCCTCGAGCACCTCGGCCGACCGGCTGGCCAGGTAGCCGAGCAGCAGGTCGGAGTGGCCGGTGAGTGCCTTGGTGCCGGAGGCCACCACCACATCGGCGCCGAGGTCCAGCGGACGCTGCCCGAGCGGGGTGGCCGTGGTGTTGTCGACCGCGAGCAGGGCACCGGCGGCGTGCGCCCGCTCCGCCAGGGCGGCCACGTCGACCACGTCCAGACCGGGGTTGGCCGGAGTCTCCACCAGAACCAGCCGGACGCCCTCGAAGGACGGGTACGGCCCCACGGTCGGCACGAAGAGCACCCGTACGCCGATCGTCTCCAACACGGCCGTGGCGAACGCCCGCACGGGGAAGTACCCGTCGGAGGGCAGGACCACGGTGTCCCCCGGCCGCAGCAGGGTGAACAGCGCCCCGGTGATGGCCGCCTGGCCACTGGCGAAGACGCGGCAGTCCCCGCCCTCCAACTCGCCCACCGCGGCCTCCAACAGCCGCCGGGTCGGGTTGTCGGGGCGACCGTAGCCGTTCGGCGACGTGCCCTGGCCCTGCCACGGGTCGAGGTGGTACGGCGCGGCGAAGACCGGCCCCGGCAGGAACGGATCACCCGGCGCCGGCTCGGGCAGACCGGCGCGGACGCAACGGGTGCCGTCTCCCAGTTCGCTCATCGAATCCTCACTCGTACGACTCGGGCTTGGCGGTACGGCTCATCAACGCCCGGACGGCGAGGCGCGGGTCCATCCCCTCGTGGCAGATCCGTTCGACGTGCTCGGTGATCGGCATCTCCACCCCGTGCGCCCGGGCCAGATCGCGGATCGCGAGGCAACTCTTGACGCCCTCGGCGGTCTGTCGCGTGGCGGCCTGGGCCTGTTCCAGCGTCTCGCCCCGGCCCAGGTGCTCGCCGAAGGTGCGGTTGCGGGCCAGCGGGGACGAGCAGGAGGCGACGAGGTCGCCCATGCCCGCCAGGCCGGCGAAGGTGATCGGGTCCGCGCCGAGGGCCACCCCCAGGCGTGCCGTCTCGGCCAGCCCCCGGGTCATCAACATGGCCCGGGTGTTGTCGCCGAAGCCCATCGCCGTCGCGATGCCGTACGACAGCGCGATCACGTTCTTGACCGCGCCGCCCAGCTCGCAGCCGATCACGTCGTCGTTGGTGTACGGGCGCAGGTACGGCGTCCGGATCGACGACTGCACGAGCACGGTCCGGTCGGCGTTCGTCCCGGCCACGACCGTGGCGGCCGGCTGCTCGGCGGCGATCTCCGGGGCCAGATTCGGGCCGGAGACCACCACGACCCGGTCCGCGGCGACCCCGGCGGTCTCCACGATGACCTCGCTCATCCGCTTGGTGGTGCCGAGTTCGATGCCCTTCATCAGCGACACCAGGGTCGAGTCCGGGTGCAGGTGGCCGGCCCACTCGGCGAGGTTGCCGCGCAGGGTCTGCGACGGCACGGACAGCACCACCACCTCGGCGCCGCTGATCGCCTCGGCGGCATCGGTGGTGGCGGTGACCCGGGCCGGCAGGAGCAGGTCCGGCAGGTACTCCGGGTTGCGCCGCTCGACGCGGATGCTCTCGGCTACCGGCGCTCGGCGGGCCCAGACGGTCACGTCCCGCCCGGCGTCGGCGAGGATCTTGGCGAAGGCGGTGCCCCAGGAGCCGGCGCCCAGGACGGCGACGTGGCCGCTCATGCCGGTTCGCCCTGAGGCCGCTCGACGGACGGGCGGACCGGTCGTTCCCAGAGCGGCGGCGGGGTGCCGCCACGGATCTCCGCGAGCATGTCCCGCAACCGCAGCATGATGGCGTCCGTCATCTCTTCGAGGGTCTCCCGCGTCGGAGGCGCGTCCGCCCAGCGACTCAGGTCGACCGGCTCGCCGGCCACCACGGTGACCGGAATCCGGGGGCGCGGGTTGAGCCGACTGGTACGCGGGTCGAAGATCCGCTCGGGGCCCCACATCACCACCGGCACCACGGGCGCGCCGGTGGCCAACGCCAGCCGGGCGGCACCGGTCTTCGCCTTCATCGGCCACAGCTCCGGCTGCCGGGTGGTGGTGCCCTCCGGGTAGATCACGACCGCGCCGCCCGCGTCGAGGGCGGCGACCAGTGCGTCCAGCGACCGGACCGCCTCCACGCTGCCCCGCTCGACCGGGATCTGGAGGCACCGGTGCAGGATCCAGCCGACCACCGGCACCCGGAACACGCTGGCCTTGCCCAGGAACTGCGGCCACCGGCCGGAGTCGTAGACGAAGTGGGCGGAGACGAGCGGGTCGGCGTGTGAGATGTGGTTCGGGACGATGATGATGCCGCCGTCCCCGCCGAGGTGCTCCTGGCCGCGCCACGTCCGCCGGGTCCAGATGGTCATCACCGGCTTGACCAGCCCCACGGCGAACCGTTGCCAGAACCCCAGCCTTCGCCGTGCCACTGTGCCTCCTCGTCGCGCCCCGACCCCGCCGCGGGGCCCCACCCGCAACACCCGCAGCGGAAATCATGCCTGCTCGCCCCCGGTACGGCCAGCGAGGGTCCCGCCGCCCGGCTGGCAGGATTGCGGACGTGAGTCAGCCGAGGTGGACCGTCGTCGTGCCGGTGAAGCGTCTGACCGAGGCCAAGAGTCGGCTGCGGGGCGGGCTGCCCGGCGTACCGCATGAGGAGCTGGCCCTGGCGCTGGCGGCCGACACCCTTCGTGCGGTGCTGGCCTGCCCGGCGGTCGCCGAGGTTCTGGTGGTGACGGACGACCCTCGGGTGGCGCGGGCGACGCGGGCCGCCGGGGCGCGGACGCTCGCCGACCTGCCGGAGGCTGGCCTGAACGGCGCGTTCCGGCGCGGCGCGGCACAAACCCCGGCGCGGTGGGTGGCCGGGCTCACCGCCGACCTGCCGGCGCTGCGCCCGGACGAGCTGGCCGCCGCGCTGCTCGCGGCGCAGCGCGGCCCCGAGGGGGTACGTCGGTTCGTCGCGGACGCGCCCGGCACGGGAACGGTGCTGCTCGCCGCGCCGCCGGGCGTCGACCTCGACCCACGGTTCGGGGTCGGCTCGGCGGTGGCGCACGAGGCGAGCGGGGCGCTGCCGCTGACCGGCGACTGGCCGAGCCTGCGACGCGACGTGGACACCGCCGAGGACCTGGTCGCCGCCGCCCGACTGGGGGTGGGACCACGCACCGCCGCGCTGCTCGCCGCCGCCCGACCGGCGCCCGTCACGGGCTGACGGCCACCGCCCGAGGAGCCAGCCGCCGGAACGGCGCCGCGGGGCCGGACCCCACCGGTGTACGGTGCCATCATGCAGGGCACGGTGGCCAGCTACGACGCGGCGACACGCAGCGGTGTGCTGCTGCTCGACGACGGCACCGAGCTGCGTTTTCCCCGGCGGGCGTTCGACGCCTCCGGCCTGCGACTGCTCCGGCTCGGTCAGCGGGTGCGCATCGACACCGATCCCGACGGCGAGGTCGTCCGGGTGACATTGCCGACGATGAACTGAGCTGGCAGGGCCAAGTTCATTTTGCGTTAACCCGAATCGGGTGATTATGAGCGGGTGAGCACCCCTCGCGAGCATCCGGTCACCCCACCCGCCACCGACCCACGCAACGGCACCCGCATTCGCGGCACCGACGGCCGTTTCCGTCCCTCCCGGGCCGAACGGGCCGGCGCCGCCCGCGCCGACACGCTGGCCGACGACCCCGGCGGAGCCTCCTCCGGGTTGGACGAGGTCCTCGACCCTGCCGTGGCGACCCCCGAGACGGACGGCCCGGCGGCCGGCGGCATGCAGCCGACCGCGCCATCAGCGACCGACGACGACGAGTCGCCGGCCCCGCCTCCGCTGCCGGAGGACCGCTTCCTCAACCGGGAGCTGTCCTGGCTCGACTTCAACGCCCGGGTGCTCGCCCTCGCCGAGGACCAGCGCACTCCCCTGCTGGAGCGGGCCAAGTTCCTGGCGATCTTCGCCAGCAACCTGGACGAGTTCTACATGGTGCGGATCGCCGGCCTGAAGCGGCGGCTCTCCGCCGGCCTGCCGGTACGCGGAGGCGACCGCCTCCCCCTGCGGGCGCAGCTCGAGCTGATCGCCGAGCGGACCGCCGCGCTGGGCGCCCGACACGCCGCCTGTTTCGTCGACGACGTGCTGCCCAAGCTGGCCGACGAGGGCATCCGAATCCTGCGCTGGGGTGAGCTGGGCGACGGTGAGCGGGAGCGGCTGCGCACCTACTTCCGGGAGCACATCTTCCCGGTGCTCACCCCGCTCGCGGTGGACCCGGCACACCCGTTCCCGTACATCTCGGGACGTTCGCTGAACCTGGCGGTGGCCGTCCGGGACCCGGACGGCGGTTCCGAACTGTTCGCACGGGTGAAGGTGCCCAACAACGTCCCCCGCTTCGTACGCGTCGACCGGGACCAACCGGGCGTACGGATGCTGCCCGTCGAGGACCTGATCTCGGTACATCTCGGTCAGCTGTTCAGCGGCATGCAGGTGGTCGAGTGCCACCTGTTCCGGGTGACCCGCAACGCCGAGGTGGAGGTCGACGAGGACCGCGACGAGGACCTGCTCCAGGCCCTGGAGCGGGAGCTGGCCCGGCGCCGATTCGGCCCACCGGTCCGGTTGGAGGTCGCCGCGTCGATCTCCGACCACATGCTGGAACTGCTCGTCCGCGAGCTGGACATGGACGACCAGGACGTGCTGCGCGTACCCGGTCTGCTCGACCTCTCCGCGCTCTGGCAGGTGTACGGCGAGGCCGACCGCCCGGACCTGAAGGACCCGCCGTTCGTGCCGGCCACGCACCCCCGGCTCGCCGAGGGTGAGGTGCCGCGCAGTGTCTTCGCCACGCTGCGCGACGGGGACATCCTGGTGCACCACCCCTACCACTCGTTCGCGACGAGTGTGCAGCGCTTCATCGAGCAGGCCGCCGCCGACCCGAACGTCCTCGCCATCAAGCAGACCCTCTACCGGACCAGCGGCGACTCCCCGATCGTCGACGCGCTTGTCGACGCGGCCGCCGCCGGCAAGCAGGTGGTGGTGCTGGTCGAGGTGAAGGCCCGCTTCGACGAGGTGGCGAACATCGGCTGGGCCCGCACCCTGGAACGCGCCGGCTGTCACGTCGTGTACGGGCTGGTGGGGCTCAAGACGCACTGCAAGACCGCGTTGGTGGTCCGGCAGGAGGGCAACCAGATCCGCCGGTACTGCCACATCGGCACCGGCAACTACCACCCGAAGACCGCCCGGCTGTACGAGGACTTCGGCATGCTCACCGCCGACCCGGAGATCGGAGCGGACCTCACCGACCTGTTCAACGTGCTGACCGGCTACAGCCGGCAGACGGCCTACCGACGGCTGCTGGTGGCCCCGCAGGGCATCCGCAGCGGGCTTATCGAACGGATCGAGCGGGAGATCGCGCACGTCCGGCTCGGCATGCCCGGCCTGGTCCAGTTCAAGGTCAATTCACTGGTCGACGAGGGCGTGACCGACGCGCTCTACCGTGCCTCCCAGGCCGGCGTCCACGTCGACCTGCTGATCCGGGGGATGTGCACACTGCGTCCGGGGGTGCCGGGCCTGTCGGAGAACATCCGGGTCCGCTCGATCCTGGGCCGCTTCCTGGAGCACTCCCGCATCTTCCGGTTCGGCAACAACGGCGAGGCGGAGTTCTGGAT
This sequence comes from Micromonospora sp. NPDC049102, assembly GCF_043197485.1. Lineage (NCBI taxonomy): Bacteria > Bacillati > Actinomycetota > Actinomycetes > Micromonosporales > Micromonosporaceae > Micromonospora > Micromonospora sp. NPDC049102. Next base: position 55,809 of record NZ_JBICTE010000014.1, read on the forward strand.
GGGCTCGGCGGACCTGATGCACCGCAACCTGGACCGGCGGGTGGAGGCGTTGGTGCAGGTGAGCGATCCGATCGCCCGGGCCGAGCTGGACCACGTGCTGACCGCCGCGATGAGCCCGGACGTCGACGCGTTCGAGCTGGCCGGCGACGGCACCTGGACCCGGCGTACCGGCGGCGACGAGGCGGCCCGCGTACATCTGCAGGAACTGCTGCTGCGCCGCGTCGGTGGCACGGCCGGCTGAGCGATCACCGCATAGGCTGAGCTGATGCTGGAGGAGGAGCAGAAGTACGAGGTGGACGACACCTTCGTGCTGCCCGACCTGTCCGCCAGCGCACCGACCGGTGGACGGGTCCGGGCGCTGCCGCCCCTGACGCTCGTCGCCCGCCATCTCGACACTGTCGACCTGCGGCTGGCCCGGGCCGGGGCGGCCCTGCGCCACCGCGACGGTGACGAGCTGCCGTGGACGGTGAAGCTGCCCACCGGCACACCCGGCGTCCGGCACGAGATCTCCCGCCCCGGACCGGCCGGGCAGCCACCGCCGGAGCTGGTCGAGCTGGTCACCGCGCTGCACCGGGGTGCGCCGCTGGCACCGGTCGCGGTGGTGCGTACCGTCCGGCACGCCCACGAGGTGTGCGCCGAGGACGGCACGGTGCTCGCCGAGGTGGTGGACGACCGGGTGCGCGTCCTGGACGACGCCGGTGCCACCACGGGCGCGTTCCGCGAGGTCGAGGCCGAGCTGAAGGCCGGCGACCGCGACCTGCTGGGCCGTGTCGGCGAGGTGCTGCGCGACGCCGGGGCGCGGGCCGGCGCGTTCACCCCGAAGCACGTACGGGCGTTGGGGGCGGCCGCGCGGGCCGAACCCGACCTGGTCCCACCGGGCGGGCTGGCCGACGACCCGAGCGCCGGCGCGGTGGTCACCGAGGCGGTTCGCAAGGAGGTACGCCGCCTGCTGACGCACGACCCGCTCGTCCGGCTGCGCGGCTCGACCGAGGGCGGCGACAGCCCCGTACACCAGATGCGGGTGGCCTGCCGACGGCTGCGGAGCGACCTGCGGACCTTCCGGCCGCTGGTACGACGGAATTGGGCCCGTCCCCTGCGCGACGAGCTGCGCTGGCTGGCCAGGGTGCTCGGCGAGGCGCGCGACGCCGAGGTGCTGCGCGACCGGCTGCGACGCACCGCGACCGCCGACCCGCTCAGCCCGCTCGACATGGACGCGGTCGGCCGGCTCGACGACGCGCTCGCGCAGCGGCAGCGACGGGCGCTCGCCGCCATCGACGAGGCGCTGCGCTCGCCGCGCTACCTGGCCCTGGTGGACGCGCTGGTGCTGGCCGCCCGCGCGCCCCGGCTCACCCGGCGGGCGGCCACCCCGGCGGCCCGGACGCTACCGAAGCTGGTGGCCCGCCCGTGGCGGCAGCTCACCGGCCCGGACGGCGTCGACGGTCTCGACCCCCTCGCGCCCGACGACCGCTGGCACGCCGTCCGCAAGGAGGGCAAGCAGGCCCGGTACGCGGTCACCGCCGTACTCCCCGCGGTCGGCAGGGACGCCCGCCGGCTGGCCCGCACGCTGGCCCGGGTGCAGGACGTGCTCGGTGAGCACCAGGACGCCGCGGTGGCCGCCGAGACCTGGCTCTTACTCGCCGCCGAGCGGCCGGACGACCACGAAGTGGCGGTCACCGCCGGACGGCTGGCCGAGCGGGAACGCGACACGGTCCACCGGATGCGGGCCCGGTTCCCGGACGCGTGGCACCGGGCAACCCGGCGACGGCAGACCAGATGGCTGCCGTGACGGGCATCCGGGCCGCCGGCGGGGTCTGCTGGCGGCCGACCGACGACGGCGTACGGGTCTGCGTCGTGCACCGCCCGCGCTACGGGGACTGGACGCTACCCAAGGGCAAGTTGGAACCGGGCGAGCACCCGCTCGTCGCGGCGGTCCGCGAGGTGGCCGAGGAGGCCGACGTGCGGGGCGTACCGCAGGTGCGGCTGCCGTCGGTGCGCTACCGCAGCGAGGGCCAGGCCAAGCTGGTCGACTACTGGTCGATGCTCGCCGTCGCCGAGGGCGGCTTCCAGCCGGGCACCGAGGTCGACGACATCCGGTGGCTGACCGTCGACGACGCGATCCGACTCGTCAGCTACCCGCACGACGTCGAGGTGCTGGCCGCGTTCGCCACCGTGCCACCGGTGACCGCGACTGTCGCGCTGGTGCGGCACGGGCACGCCGGCAAACGGGCCACCTGGACCGGGCCGGACACCGCCCGTCCGCTCGACGACGAGGGGTGGGCCCAGGCGTACGCGCTGGCCCCGCTGATCGCCGTGGTCCGGCCGGCCCGGCTGCTGTCGGCCTCGGCGCGCCGGTGCGTGCAGACGCTGGACCCTGCCGCCGCACTGCTCGACCTGCCCATCGAGGTCTGCGGCGACCTGGACGAGCCGCAGCCCGGCCAGCAGCGCGACGAGCGGGTGCTGGCCACCGCCGCCCAGCTGCTGGAGCTGGGCTGCGCCGGCGGGCAGGTGGCGGTGTGCAGCCAGGGCAAGGTGCTGCCCGGCGCGTTGGAGCGGCTGACCGGCCGCGCCGACGAGGACTTCACCACCCCGAAGGGCGGCGGCTGGCTGCTCGCCTTCGGCGGCGACAGACTGCTCGCCACCGACCGCCTGTGACGCGCCGACCGCCTGTGACGCCCCGACCGCCACACCGGGGCGTTGGGCGGCGCAGGATCACCGGGGTCAGGTTCCGCTGACGCCGGGTGCGTCAGCGCGGCGGCAGCGCGACGGTCACCGCCACCGGCAGGTGATCGCTGGCCTCGCCGCGCGGCGCGACCGGGTCCGTCGCCGTCAGTCCGGGTGAGACGAAGACGTGGTCGATCTGCTCCCGGGGGTCGTCGGCGGGGCTCGTCGCCAGCGGTCGGGAACCCGCCAACGCGTCCACCAGGCCCGCCGCCGTGAACTGCCCGAACGCCTCGTCACCCGGCTCGGTGTTCAGGTCACCGGCCACGACGAGTGGCCGTCCCGCCGCGTACCCCGTGGCGAAGTCGGCGACCGCGCGGGCCTGGACCACCGGCCCGCGCCCGGGCGGTGGTTGCAGGTGGGTGCTCACCACTGCGGCACGTACGCCGTCGCCGAGGTCGAGTGTCACGGCGAGGGCCTGCGCGCCGGTGGGCGCCCCGACTGCCGGCAACGGCAGGGACTTCGGCTCGGTGACCGGCCAACGGCTGAGCACCGCGTCACCCCACACGAGCAGGGCCAGCACGGTCACCACAGCCGTGGCCGGCAGTGGCGCCAACGGTCCGGGGAGCCGGAGGTGGGTGGGACGGGCCGCCAGGGCCACGGCGGCGACCACCCCGGCCACCACCACCGGTACGGCGGCGTTGGGGTAGCCGAGGTCGTAGGCGGAGTAGTAACCGACCGAGCCGAGCACGAAGACGAGCATGCCGCCGGCCACGGCGTAGCCCCGGCGGGCCACCGCCCGCCGGCCGTCGTCGGCCTCCTGGGCAGGGTTCCGGTCGGGTCCGTCCGTGGCGGCGGTCTCGGGCCCGGCGACGTCGTCGGTGACGGCGAGGCACGCGCCGAGGCCGACGGCGCTGAGCAGCATGGCCACGACCAGCAGGTCGCCACTGTCGAGGGCGAAGAGCACCGCGCCCGCCAGCAGGGCCGCCGGCCCGAGCGGTCGGGCCCACCGACGGTTCGGACCCGTCAGCGCGGCCAGCAGGAATCCGCCGACCGCCACCGGCACCGGCGCCAGACCGAAGAGCGGTGAACGGGCGACAGACCCACCCGCTTCCAGGTACGACATCCCGGCCTGCGCCAGCGCCGGAGCGAGGGCCACCATGCCGGACAGCAACAGCGTCGGCCCGAACAGCAGCCACGATCGGGCGCCGGCGCGGCCGGGCGGCGCGGCGGGCAGGGCCGCGTCGAGCAGGAACAGCGCCACCGCGACGCTGCTCAGCAGCCACGCCACCCAGCCGCCACGCCAGACGAGGTCGTAGGTGTCCAGTAGCGCGTGACCGACGGCGTTGACCGCCAGCCCGAGCGCCAACCCGGGCACCGGGCGGTCGGTGCCGGCGGCGACGCCGACCAGCCACACCAGCCCGGCCAGCAGACCCGCGGTGGCCAACCAGAGCTGGGGACGACCGCCGGGAGTCGCGGTGAGTGCGAGACGGGCCACGGCCAGCGCGACGGCCGAGACGACGGTCACCGGGCGGGCACCGACCCGGCGGACCAGGGCCGGCACGAAGGGGGAACCGGCACGGCGATTCTGCGCGTACGACCCGACCCGGTCAACGGTCCCGGCACGCGCAAGGGGCGCCCACCACGCGGGTGGACGCCCCTTGGCTGGCCGTCGGTCAGCGCTTGCTGGCCGCCTTCTTGGCCGGAGCCTTCTTCGCAGGCGCCTTCTTCGCCGCCGTGCTCTTGCTCGTCGCCGCCGCGGTGGTCTTCTTCGCCGTGGCGGACTTGGCCGCGACGCTCTTCTTCGCCGGGGCGGTCTTCTTGCTGGCGACCGTCTTGGTCGCCGTGGTGGTCTTGCTCGCCTTGGCCGGGGCGGTCTTCTTGCTGGCCGCCGTCTTGGTGGCGGTGGTGGTCTTGCTCGCCTTGGCCGGGGCGGTCTTCTTGCTCGCCGCCTTGGTGGCGGTGGCCTTGGTGCCGGCCGTCTTGGCCGTTGCCTTGGTGGCGGCGGCCTTGGTGCCGGTCGCCTTGGCCGTGGTGGTCGCGGTCTTCTTCGCCGCCACCGTGGCCTTCGGCACCTTGCCGCTGGCCACCATCTCCTTGAACCCGGCGCCGGGACGGAAGGTCGGGACGGATGTCTTCTTGACCTTCACCGCCTCGCCGGTACGCGGGTTGCGCGCTGTTCGTGCGCCACGCACACGCTTTTCGAATGCTCCGAATCCGGTGATCGCCACCTTCTCGCCCTTGGTGACCGCCGCCTGGACCTCAGTGAGGACCGCGTCGAGCGCGGCCGTCGCCGTCTTCCGGTCCCCCAGGCGAACGGCGAGCGCCTCGATGAGCTCGGCCTTGTTCACGACTTCCTCCCGATTGTGCAACTGACTCGACGCGAGCCATTCTGCGCGCACCGTATGCCCTGTAGTGCCTGGACACAAACATTCGGCGGAAAAAAGCCCTTGTGTCGTAACGGATTCGCCCCCACCGGTTGGACCGGTGGGGGCGAAATCCGATGTGGGGGTGGGCGTACGGCTATGCCACCGAGGGCAGGAACGGCTGTCGGGTCGCCTCGTAGGAGTCGATGTCAGCGGCGTGTCGGAGGGTGAGTCCAATGTCGTCCAGGCCCTCCAACAGCCGCCAGCGGCTGAAGTCGTCCAGCGGGAACGACCAGGTCGCATCCCCTGCCCGGAGCTGTCGGGCGGTCAGGTCGACGGTCACCGGTGTCGTCGGTTCGGCCTCGACGAGATCCCACAACTCCTCGACGGCTTTCAATTCCAACTCGACCGGCAGCAGGCCCTCCTTGAGCGCGTTGCCGCGGAAGATGTCACCGAAGCGCGGGGCCACCACCGCACGGAAGCCCCAGTCCCGCAGCGCCCAGACGGCGTGCTCCCGCGATGATCCGGTGCCGAACTCCGGTCCGGCGATGAGGATCGACGCCCCGGAATAGGATTCATCGTTGAGCACGAATGACGGATCTTCCCGCCACGCGTTGAACAGTCCGTCGGCGAAACCGGTGCGGGTCACCCTCTTGAGGTACACGGCCGGGATGATCTGATCGGTGTCCACGTTGGACCGACGCAGTGGCACGGCCGTACCGGTGTGGGTGGTGAACTTGTCCATCTCGTCGGTCCCTTCTACAGGTCGGCGGGGGCGGCCAGCCGGCCGACCACGGCGGTGGCGGCGGCGACCGGCGGGGACACCAGATGGGTACGTCCGCCCCGGCCCTGCCGGCCCTCGAAGTTGCGGTTGGAGGTGGAGGCGGAGCGCTCGCCCGGCTTGAGCGTGTCGGGGTTCATGCCCAGGCACATCGAGCAGCCGGCGAACCGCCATTCCGCGCCCGCGTCGGCGAAGACCTTGTCCAGCCCCTCGGCTTCGGCGGCCTCCCGCACCGCGGCGGAGCCGGGCACCACGAGCATCCGCACCCCGTCGGCGACCCGGTGACCGCGCAGCACGTCGGCGGCGGCCCGCAGATCCTCCAGGCGGCCGTTGGTGCAGGAACCCACGAAGACCACGTCGATGGGCAACTCCCGCAGCGGCGTGCCGGGGCGCAGATCCATGTACTCCAGGGCCCGGCGGGCGGCGGCGCGCTCCGCGTCGGTGACGAACTCCTCCGGGTCGGGCACCGGCGCGCTCAGTGGCGCGCCCTGCCCCGGGTTGGTGCCCCAGGTGACGAACGGCGTGATCCGGCTGGCGTCCAGCGTCACCTCGGCGTCGAAGCGGGCGCCCTCGTCGGTGGGCAGCGTCCGCCACCAGTTCAGCGCCGCGTCCCAGTCGGCGCCCTGCGGCGCGTTCGGCCGACCCTTGAGGTACGCGAAGGTCGTCTCGTCCGGCGCGATCATGCCGGCCTTGGCGCCCCACTCGATGGACATGTTGGCGATCGTCATCCGCCCCTCCATGGAGAGGTTGCGGATCGCCTCGCCGCGGTACTCCACGATGTGCCCGCGGCCGCCGCCGGTGCCCACCTGGGCGATCAGCGCGAGCACCAGGTCCTTCGCGGTGACACCCGGCGCGAGCTGGCCGGTGACGTTCACGGCCATCGTCTTCGGTCGGCTCTGCGGCAGCGTCTGGGTGGCCAGCACGTGCTCCACCTCGCTGGTGCCGATGCCGAAGGCGAGCGCGCCGAACGCGCCGTGGGTGGCGGTGTGCGAGTCGCCGCAGACGATCGTCATGCCCGGCTGGGTGACGCCGAGCTGCGGGCCGATGACGTGCACGATGCCCTGGTTGTCGTCGCCGAGCGGGTGCAGCCGTACCCCGAACTCGGCGCAGTTGCGGCGCAGCGTCTCGATCTGCGTACGCGACGTCGGGTCCGCGATGGTGAGCAGGTCACCGCGGCGGAGGCGGAACGCCGGATCGTCGTACCCGGTCGGGGTGTTGTGGTCCTCGGTCGCGAGGGTCAGGTCGGTGCGACGCACCCGGCGCCCGGCGAGCCGGAGCCCGTCGAACGCCTGCGGGCTGGTCACCTCGTGCAGCAGGTGCAGGTCGATGAAGAGCAGATCCGGCTCACCAGCGGCGGACCGTACGACGTGCGCGTCCCAGACCTTCTCGGCCAGGGTCCTCGGCTCAGGAGTGACTCCCACCATCTGGACATCCTAAATTCTGGGAGGTAAGTTTCGGCTTGTGGGACACAGTATGAGCGGTGTCGGCGTTCTCGACAAGGCGGTGGTCATCCTGGCCGCCTGTGTCGACGGCGCCAGCCTGGCCGAACTCGTTGAACGCACCAAGCTGCCCCGGGCCACCGCGCACCGGCTGGCGCAGGCCCTGGAGATCCACCGGATGCTGGTCCGGGACACACAGGGCCGTTGGCGCCCCGGGCCTCGGCTCGGTGAGCTGGCCAACGCCGCACCGGACGTCCTGCTGACCGCCGCCGAGCCCCTGCTCGCCGCGCTACGCGACGCCACCGGTGAGAGCGCCCAGCTCTATCTGCGCCGCGCCGACGAGCGGATCTGCGTGGCCGCCGCCGAGCGGGCCAGCGGCCTGCGGGACACCGTCCCGGTGGGCTCGGTGCTGCCGATGACCGCCGGTTCGGCGGCCCAGATCCTGCTCGCGTGGGAGCCGCCGGAGGCGGTGATGCCGCTGCTGCCCCGCAGCAAGTTCACCGGCCGCACCCTGGCCGAGGTGCGCCGCCGAGGCTGGGCACAGAGCGTCGCCGAGCGGGAGGCGGGTGTGGCGAGCGTCTCCGCCCCGATCCGCGACCGCACCGGCCGCGTGATCGCCTCGATCAGCATCTCCGGCCCCATCGAACGCCTCGGCCGCCGCCCCGGCGAACGCCACGCCATGGCCGTCGTGAGAGCCGGCCAACGCCTCTCCGGCCTCTAACCCCCCCTACCCCCTACCCCCCCTACCCCCCCTACCCCCCTACCCCCCCCACCCCCCGTTGATCATGAAGTTGTTGTCCCGACACGCCGACGCGGGTGGCAATAGCTTCATGATCAACGGGGCGGGCCGGGCGAGGGCCGGACCCGAGGGCTGGGTGGGGATATGGAGAAGGCTCACCTCGCGGGGCGAGGTGAGCCTTTGGTTGTAGCCCCGACCGGATTCGAACCGGCGCTACCGCCTTGAGAGGGCGGCGTCCTGGGCCGCTAGACGACGGGGCCAGAACTTTCCTGTTCACCACCCTTGCGAGCGGTGCGGCTTGTAGTCTAGCGGCACCGTGCGCGAAGGCGAGAACCGGGTACGGGCAACAGCCGTGGGTGAGAGTGGCCAAGATCGACTCGGGTTCCGTGAACTCGGCCCATCAGCCGGCTCAGGACACCACGGTCCCATGCAAGCCGAGTCGATCAAGCCAGGCCGCAGCAAGCCAGGCCGCAGCAAGCCAGGCGGCGGACACGAAACAGCCCGCCTCACCGCAGTGAGACGGGCTGTGCACGATGTAGCCCCGACCGGATTCGAACCGGCGCTACCGCCTTGAGAGGGCGGCGTCCTGGGCCGCTAGACGACGGGGCCAGAACAACTTTTCGCTCCCCCACCCTCGTCGGGCGGAGGAGCTGCACTCCACCGGAGACCACTCTCCGCCCCCGCAGGGACGGAGCCGATCTCCGTCAGAATCCAGCGTCCGGGATTCTCGCGAATCCCAGCTGCGCTGGGGTACCAGGACTCGAACCTAGACTAACTGAACCAGAATCAGTCGGGCTGCCAATTACCCCATACCCCATTGGCCCCTTGCGGCGCCGGGAGTGAACATTACCCTCCCGGTGCCAGCAGGCCAAATCCGATCCCCCCGAACCGCCCTTGAGCTGCGGAAACAGGGGCATCGAACCGATCAGGCGACGGGGACCACCGGGTTGCTGAGCTCGCCGATGCCCTCGATCCGCACGGTGACCGTATCCCCCTCGACGAGCGGGCTAACCCCCGCCGGGGTGCCGGTGAGCACCACGTCTCCGGGCAGCAGCGTCATCACGTGCGAGATGTACGACACGAGGCCGGCAACGTCGAAGACCATGTCCTTCGTCCGGCCGAGCTGACGTACCTCCATCTCGTCGGGGTTGCGACCCACCTCACACCGGATCTCCAGGTCGGAGACGTCGAGGCCGGTGGTGATCCAGGGGCCGATCGGGCAGAACGAGTCGAAGCCCTTGGCCCTGGTCCACTGCCCGTCCGAGCGTTGCAGGTCCCGGGCGGTCACGTCGTTGGCGCAGGTGTAGCCGAAGATGGCGCGTTCGGCGGCGGCCCGGTCGGCCCGGCGGGCGCCCGGCGCGCCGATCACGACGGCCAGCTCGGCCTCGTGCTCGACCTGCTTGGAGAAGATCGGCAGCCGGATGGCGTCGCGGGGGCCGATCACCGAGGTGGACGGCTTGAGGAAGAGCAACGGCTCCTTGGGCACCTCGTTGCCGAGTTCGGCGGCGTGGTCCGCGTAGTTGCGGCCCACACACACCACCTTGCTCGGCAGGATCGGCGAGAGCAGTCGTACGTCGGAGAGGGCCCAGCGGGCCCCACTGAAGGAGAGCTGGCCGAACGGGTGACCCTCGATCTCGGCGATGGTCAGGCCCTGCGGCCCGGCCTCCGGTTCGCCCTCGACGGCACCGAACGACATTCCCTTGGCATGAGCGAAACGAGCGATACGCACCCGGCCAATCTAGCCCCGCCGAGGCGTCCACCGGCCCCAACGGCGGGCCGGTGTGCGCAACCCGTCAGCGGCGGCGGCACCCTACCCCTCTTCCGGGTGGCCGGGGCGGGATTCCGCGCTTCGTACCCGCACGGAGGCCGGACGGCCCTAGCGTCGGCTCCGGAGGTTCGTTCGTATGCCTGCATCGACACGACACCACAGAGCCCTCGCAGTGTTCGTACACTGTCTCGGCATCCTCGCCGCCGTGCCGGCCCTGCCCGCGGCGGCCCCGGAGGCGGCGGCCGCGCCACGACCAGCGGCCGTCACGACGCCACCGGCCGCGCCACCGGCCAGAGCCGCGCCACCGGCCGCGCCACCGGCCAGAGCCGCGCCACCGCCCAGAGCCGCGCCGCTACCCACGACCGGGCCGACGGCGGTCGGACCGGCGATGGCGGTGGCGGTGGCCGCACGGGCGACCAGCGCGGAACCGACCCCGCCCTCGGCGCCACCGGCGGTGGCACCACCCTCACGGGCACCCGCTCCGGCGCCCCCGCCTCCGGTCACGGTGGCGGTCGCGCCGGAGAGCAGTCCGGCACCGCGCTACCGGATCCACGTCCGCAACGTGGGCAACTCGCCCGTCGACACCACCGTGCGTCAGGAGCTGCCGTCCGGCTCGTCGGCGACCGCGATCAGCGCGGGCGGCCAGTCCAGTCGCTCCGGCGGGTCCAGGGCCGAGGTGACGTGGCGGTTGCGGTTGCCCGCACACAGCAGCACGACGCTGGGCACGGCCCTGACCGCGACCGCGCCGGGCCAGCCGCTGACCGCGCCGGCCTGCGCGTTCACCAGTGACGGCACCCGGCCGTACGACTGCGCCACCGCCACCTGGCAGGCGGCGGGCGCCGCTCCGGCGGCCGAGGTCACCGAGGCGCCGCCGTGGCGGCGGTACCCGGTGCTGCTGGCCGGCCTGGGGATTCTGCTGCTGATCAGCGCCGTCGTGGCCTGGGTGTGGCGTCGACGACGCGGACGAGGACGACGGGTGACCGCCGCCGCCCTCGCCGACGGGGCAACGGACGGTGGCCGCGGAACGATCTACCCGCGCCCGGCGACGCCGAGCCCGAGCCGACGTCGGCGTACGCCGCCGGGCTGGCTGCTGGTCGGCGCGGCGGTGGTGGTCCTGGCGGGTGTGGTCGGCACGGCCGGTTGGACGGCGACCCGACAGGTCTCGTCGATCGACACCCAGAAACAGCCGACCAGCGGCGCGTGGCGGGGCACCGGGGTTTCCGGCCCGATGGGCATGCCGCTGCGGGAGTCCGCGTTCGAGTTCACCGTCTACCGGATGACGTGCGGCGCGGCGGGGAGCGCGGCCACCGCCCAGGGGGCCAGCGCGCCGCCGCCGGGTGCGCGCAGCTGTCAGGCCACCGTGGGTGTGCGCAACCTCACCGGCGCCCAGCAGCCCTGGCACGGCCAGTTGCAACGGGCCTACCTGCCCGGCAACCGGTGGGTGAGCACGGACGAGCCGGCCACCCGGGCGGCCAACCTGGGCCGGGACGTCTTCGCCAACCCGGTGGCCGCGGGCAGTCGGGTGGTGCTCCCGCTGGTCTTCACCGTGGACGGGCAGGACCCGCCCCGGCAGCTGGAGCTGCGCAGCGGGGTGTTCTCCGCCGGCGTCCGGGTGCAGATGCCCTGACCGGCGAGCGGGCGGCGGTCGTACCCTGGGGTCCGTGACCGCCGCCCTCGCCCCCGCCGTGCTCGACGTGGCGACCTGGCAGGCCCGCCGCCGGGCCCACGAGGAGCGGTTGGACGTCTGGCTGACGCCGCACCTGGCCCGCCGACGTCGTGGTGAGCGGCATCCGGTGGAAGACTTCCTGTTCACCTACTACTCGCACCGGCCGGCGCAGCTCCGCCGCTGGCACCCCGGCGCGGGGGTCGAGCTGCGCGACGCGGATCCGACCGAATTCGGTCGGGACTACCGCGCCACGTCCGTCGGGGCCACCCTCGACACCGAGGGAGTACGCGTCAGACGCGGCGAGTCGATCGCGTGGATCCGTTCGCTGCTGGGGGCCACGGCGGGCCGAGCGCCGCACTTCGGCTGCTTCGGGATGCACGAGTGGGCGATGGTGTACCGGCAAACCCGCGAGGAGTTACGCCACAACGCCTGGCCGCTGCGGCTGGCCCCGGAGCGGACCGCCGAGGTCGTCGAGGAGCGCGGTGTGCGGTGCAGCCACTTCGACGCGTACCGCTTCTTCACCCCCTCCGCCCGGCCGCTGAACCTGCTCAACCCGACCCGCGAGACGCAGCACGTGAACGAGCAGCCGGGCTGCCTACACGCCAACATGGACCTCTACAAGTGGGCGTACAAGCTGTCGCCGCTGGTGCCGTCCGAGCTGGTGGCGGACTGTTTCGAGCTGGCCCGCGACATCCGCACGCTGGACATGCGGGCCAGCCCGTACGACCTGGCGGCGCTCGGTTGTCCGCCGGTGCGGGTGGAGACGCCGGAGGGTCGGGCCGAGTACGTCACGGCGCAACGCGGGTTCGCCGACCGCGCGGCAGTGCTCCGCGACCGTCTGCTCGCGGCGGTCCCCTAGGCTGGCCGATGTCGGCGCCGCACCGGACGTACGCGCGGGGGTGTTGTCAGCGCGGGTTCCCCGCGAGCATCCCTGACCTGGTAAATGCGACGGCCCCCGGCGCGAACCGGGGGCCTGTGTGTAGTGCCGGTCAGGCCGCGTCGTGGGTCTTCGCCATGTCGACGAACGCCCGCCACGCTGCCGGGCTGAAGGACAACGTCGGGCCTGCCTGGTCCTTCGAATCCCGGACGCCAACGACGCCGGGCAGAGTGTCGGCGACCTCCACGCAGTTGCCGCCGTTCGTGCCGGACTTCGTCGACTCACGCCAACGGGCGTGGGTCATGTCCATGTCTTGGCCGTCGCCTTGAGCAGGTCTAAAGAAGGTCTGCGGGGGAGCGCGTCGCGGAGGATGGCTTCCCACGTCTTTTGAAGCGTAGCAATCTCGCCCGCGCCACTTCGCCCTGAGCACCTGGCGAACCGCCGACCGGCTCGTGCTGATCCGTCGACGTGACATTCGGTGCGCTACTCGCCGTCGACGCGGCGGTCGCGCTTGCGCTGCGACTGGCGCTTCTTCTCGGCCAATCGGCGCTCCTTCGCACCCCGGGACGGCCTGGTCGCGCGACGCGGCGGCGGGGGCGGGGCGGCAGCCTCGCGCAGCAGCGCGAGCATCCGCTCGCGTGCCGCCTCCCGGTTGGCGAGCTGCGCCCGGTGCTCGCTGGCCGCGATCGTCAGCACACCGTCGACCAGGCGGTTGGCGAGACGCGCCAACGCCCGCGCCCGCAGCGACTCGGGTACGGCCGGGGAGTTGGCCAGGTCGTAGCTCAGCTCGACCCGGGAGTCCGCCGTGTTCACTCCCTGCCCACCGGGGCCGGACGAGCGGGAGAAACGCTCCCGCAGTTCCCCGGCGGGGACGACCCACCGGTCGGTCACCCGCAGTCCGTCGTCCACGCCCCGAGGCTAGCCCGCCGCCGGTCGTGCCGGGTCACCGGCGCGAAGGCTCACTCTGCGTCGTGGACGAGGTGGGGGCCGGGCCGGCGGCCTCGTCGTCCGAACCGACCGCGGCGTACGCCACGGCGCCGAACAGCAGCAACCCGACCACCGCGGCCTTCACGGCGACCCCGCGGATCAGCAACCACGCGCCGCGGCGAGCGCCGGGCACCGAGTTCTTCGCGGTCCGGTAGTCGGTCCACCCGCGTCGTGCCCGGGCGTACGCCGACCCCACCGCCCATCCGATGACCAGGCCCACCAGCAGGAGGACCGTGAGAAGAGGACGCTCCACCCGAGTCAGTATCCATACCGAGCGTCATATTTCCATGGTCCGATGACATCGGGCCGGATATCCGACACTGGCGGCGGCCGCAGGGCCGTTCGGGCAGGTCAGCCGCCCTTGCCGATGATCGTGTCGGCGGTCCGCTGCACCTGCTCGATCGGGATGGCGAAGCCGATTCCGATCGAGCCGTTCCCGTCGATGGTGGCGATGGCCGTGTTCACTCCAACCACCTCGCCCCGGGCGTTGACCAACGGCCCGCCCGAGTTGCCGGGGTTGATGGACGCGTCGGTCTGCACCGCGCGGTGCCGGTTGTTGCCCAGCCGCACCTGGCGGTCCAGAGCGCTGACGATGCCCGCGGTGACCGTCCCGGACAGACCCAGCGGTGAACCCACCGCCAGCACCGGCTCACCGACCCGGGTGGCACCCGGCTTGGCCAGCGGCAGCGGGGCGAGCCCGGCCGACGGTGGCACCTTCAGCACCGCCAGGTCACTGCGCGCCTCCCGACCGACCACCTCGGCTTCGTACCGCCGGCCGTCGGGCAGTTCCACGGTCACCGGTCCCCCACCGCCCTTGGCCAGGATGTGGTCGTTGGTGACGAGGTGCTGCTGGTCGTCGATGGCGAAGCCCGAGCCCGTCGCGGACGCGCCGTTCGCGCCGCCGGCGAGCACCGACACCACGCCGGGCACGGTCCGCTCGGCGGCGGTGACCAACTCCGCCGGCACCGGCGCGGCGGATGCCGCCGCCGGCCCGGCACCGCCGTCCCGGCTGGCCACCACCCCACCGGCCAGTGCGCCCGAGACAGCCGAGACCGCCACGACCGCCAGGGCGGCGAGCAGCCGGCCGGAGCGCCGCCCGCCGGGGTTCCGCCCCGAGCCGGGAGCGTCCCACCACCCTCGCCCGTCCGGATCGAGGTCCGGTGAGATGAACCAGGGACCGCGCGGTTCGCCCAGTCCGGTCTGCACTGCCATGCGTACTCCTCACGGTCGACGTCTGCTGCGGGTCAGGGCAGTCGGGAGAACCAGCGCATCGAGCCGGCGGCGGCGCCCATAGCGAACACCAGCCCGAGGCCGATGAACCGCGCCGAGACGTCCTGGCGTTCGGTGCGGTAGCCGACCGAGCTGCCGATGTCGTCGTAGACGGCGCGCAGCTCGTCGATGGTGCTGGCCTCGTGGAACATCCCGCCGGTCTCGTCGGCGACGGCCCGGAGCGTCTGCCCGTCGACCGGCACCTGGATCGGCCGTCCGCCCCGGTCCACGAACCCCGACGGCGTACCGAAGGAGATCGCGTGCACCGGCACCTTCGCCGCGACCGCCTCCGCCGCCGCTTCCATCGGGTCCATCCCCGACGTGTTGGCCCCGTCGGAGAGCAGGATGATCCGGGCCGGCGGTGGCTCCTTCGCGGCCTCGCTGTCCAGGCTCTTGACCGCGCCGAGCGAGGTGTTGATGGCCTCGCCGATGGCGGTGCCCTGCACACCGGTCACCCCCTCGGCGAGGCGGCCGATGCCCTCGTCCAGGGCGTCCCGGTCGGTGCCGGGCGGCACGAGGACGGCGGCGCTGCCAGCGAACGCGACGAGCCCCACGTTGAACTCGTCCGGCAGGCCGTCGACGAACCGTCGGGCCGCCTGCTTCGCCGCCGCGAGCCGGTCCGGCTCGACATCGGTGGCGAGCATCGACGTGGACACGTCGACGGCCACCATCACGGTGGCGCGCTCGCGGGGGACCCGGACCTCGGCGGAGGGCCGGGCGAAGCCGACCACCAGCAACGCCAGCATGGCCAGGAACAGCCCGGCGGGTACGTGCCGTCGCCAGGCGGGACGTTCGGGCGCCACCCGGTCGAGCAGCCGCAGGTTGGTGAAGCGGACGGCGTACCGCGCACGTCCCCGCTGCATCACCAGGTACGCGACGACCAGCGCGAGCACGGCGACCAGCAGCCACAGCCGCAGTGGGGACTCCCAGCTCACGCGGCACCTCCCCGGGCGGCCCCGGCTGGCGCGGCGGCCATCCGCCGTTGGGCGTGCACGTGACGGACGATGTCCGCGCTGGCATCGCGGTCGGTACGCAGGGCCAGGTGTGCCGCCGCGCTCCGGCGCAACGACTGCCGGACCTGGTCACGCTGGGCGGTGGCAGCCGCGGCGTAGCGCTCCCGCAGTCGGCGGTCCGATGTGCACACCTCGCGGCGACGGCCGGTCTCCGGGTCGACGAGCGTGATCAGGCCGACGTCGGGGAGTTCCAGCTCGCGTGGGTCGGTCACCTCGATCGCCAGCACCTGGTGACGTGCGGACAGCCGGCGCAGCGTCCGCTCCCAGGGCGGCGGCTCATTCGGGTCGTCCGGCAGACCGTCGAGGAAGTCGGAGACCACCACGACGAGGCCGCGCTGGCGGGCCACCCGGTGCAGGGCGTCGAGCCCGTCCGCCAGCTCCGGCGCCGGTGGGGGCGCCGTCGACCGCCGCCCCGGCCGACCGGTGGGCGCGGTCGCACGCGGGGCCGTCAGCAACGTCCGCAGCAGACCGAGCAGATGGGTACGCCCGCTGCGGGCCGGAAAGCGTCGTACCCCGTCGGCACCTAGCACCTGGGCGCCCAACCGATTGCCGACGCCGCCGGTCAGGAAACCGACCGCCGCCACCGCGGTCACCGCCAACTCCCGCTTGTCCAGCTCCGCGGTGCCGAACTCCATGCTGGCGCTGGAATCCACGAGCAGCCAGGTCGTCAGTTCCCGATCGGCGTCGACCTGGCGGACGTGCGGCACAGCGGTCCGGGCCGTCACCGCCCAGTCCATCCGGCGAACCTCGTCCTCCCCCGGCCGGTACTCCTTGCTGCCGGCGGGTTCGCTGCCCGGCCCGGGCAGCAGGCCGCGGTACTGGCCGTGCAGCAGACCGTCGAGTCGCCGGGTGACGGTCAGTTCGAGTCGGCGCAGCCGCTGATCGGGAGTCAGCTCGGCCAGGCCCGGGTCGGGCGACGTGCCCGCCGTCGTACGGCTGGCGCGTCTCATGCCGCCGCCAGGTCGGGCGTCTGCTGCGGGTGCCCGGCGGCCAGCCGGGGCGGGGGCACCGCCTCCACGAGCCGCCGGACGATGCTCTCCGCCGAGACCCCGTCGGCCACGGCGTCGAACGACAGCACCAACCGGTGGGACAGCACGTCCACCGCCAACTCCCGGACGTCTTCGGGCAGCACGTACTCCCGTCCGCGCAGCAGCGCCTGCGCCCGGGCGGCGGCGACCAGGCCCAGCGTGGCCCGGGGACTGGCGCCGTACGCGAGCAGCGGCGCGATGTCCGCCAGGCCGAACCGGCCCGGGTCGCGGGTGGCGAGGATCAGCCGGACCACGTACTCGGCCAGGGCGTGGTGGACGAATATCCGCTCGGCGGAGGCCTGCAACTCCTGCAGCCGTTGCGGGTCGAGCACCTGCCGCGCGCGGGGCCGGTCGCTGCTCATGCGGTAGAGGATCGCCAGCTCGTCGGCGTCGCTGGGGTAGTCGACGACCACCTTCATGAGGAATCGGTCGCGCTGCGCCTCGGGGAGTTGGTAGACCCCCTCGGACTCGATCGGGTTCTGGGTGGCCAGCACCAGGAACGGCGTGGGTACCGGCCAGCTGCGCCCGCCGATGGAGACCTGCCGTTCCGCCATCGCCTCGAGCAACGCCGACTGGACCTTGGCCGGTGCCCGGTTGATCTCGTCGGCCAGCACCAGGTTGGCCATGATCGGGCCCAGCTCGATGTCGAAGGTCTCCTTCGACGCGCGGTAGATCCGGGTGCCCACGATGTCGGAGGGGACCAGGTCCGGCGTGAACTGGATCCGGGAGAAGGTGCCGCCGACGACGGTGGCGAGGGTCTGCGCCGCCAGGGTCTTGGCCACCCCGGGCACGCCCTCCAGGAGGCAGTGCCCGTTGGCGATCAGTGCGGTGAGCAGGCGCTCGACGAGCCGATCCTGCCCGACGATCACGCGTTTGACCTCGAAGAGGGTCTGTTCCAGCTCGACGCCGGTCGGCTCGGGATCGACCGAGGTGGGCATGCTGGCCAGGGTGTCCGAGATGTCCGTCACGGTGCTTGCTTCCCGTGCCGAGGCCCCGACAAACGTCGGATTGTGCGGCCCGGACCGGCCCGGAGCACCCGCAACGGGCACGGGCCGCGCGAAAGGGTGACGAGCGACGCGAGCCGGTCGCGGAGGGCGAAATCGCCCCGGGCCGGCCCGACGGCACGACGCGGGTCGGTCAGCGAGGCGGGTGCGGGTCATCCCGATCGCCCGGGGAGCCGGACGGGTGGAGTCCACGCACGATCCGGCCCCCGCACAGGATGCGCGGGGGCCGGCCGGTCGGTTCGGTCAGGGTGTGTGGGTGAGCAGCGTGAAGCCCAGGTCGGTCGGCGTACCGGCCGAGTTGCGGGTCTGGACGAACACCGCGTTCGGGGTGCTCAGCCGCGGGGCGACCGAGACCTCGCCGGCCGGCGGGATGCAGCAGGCGTCGGACCGCGAGATCGTCGCCAGGAAGGCGCCGGCCGAGACGGTGTAGCCGAACTGCACCTCGTACTGGCCGGGGCCGTACTTGAGCACGGTGCCCGTGCCCCGGGCCTTGGTGCCGTTGGAGTTGACGACTGTGAAGACGGTGGTGGCCGCCAGGGTGGTGGCGTTGCCCGACTTCAGCGCGGCCTTCGCCTTGCGGGCCGACTCGGCCGTGACGGGCGGCTGGCTGTCCGTGCTGCGCGCCGCCGCCGGCTGGACGGACGCCTGCGGCGCCTTCGCCGACGGCTGGGCGACGGCGATGCCCCCACCCGCGAGGGTGAGCGCCGCGACGGCGAACGTGATCGCCGCCGCCTTACGTCGGAAGGATGTACTCATGACAGGTCCCCCTTGTGTGACCGTGCGAATTCGGCCGACCCGCGGGGCGGGACGGATAACTGCCAACAATGGCAATTACGGTTGATTCTCCGGTGATTTACACCCGCTCTGAGCTGCTGTTACTACTCAGAGTTGCGTCGTTTCAACCAGATGGAACGTAGCACCGTAAAAAGCCGCAGGTCAATAGTTGATCTCGCATTATCGGCCTGTCATCAAACCGTCAGTTAATCGTGAGAAGTGAACGCGAGACCATTCACATAATTGCTCGGAAGCGGGACCGCTAGGCTGACCGACATGATCGTCACCGGCGGCCCGTCCACGCCGACCCGCCGCCGGACGCTTATCGGCACACTGCTCTGCTGGGTGGCCGTCGGGCCCACGGCCGTCTGGGCCGCCGTACGCCTCACCGGGCTGGACCGGGGACCACTGGTGCAGGCGCTCGCGTTCACCCCGTACGTCGCCGGGTGGAGCGTGCTGGCCCTCGGGCTCAGCGTCGCGCTGCGGCGTCGGTGGCCGGCGGCGGTCGCGTCCCTGGCCGCGGTGGCGCTGCTCGGCGTGGTCGCTCCCCGGGCGCTGGCCGCGCCGCAGCCGACGGTGGCGGGGCCGACGATCCGGCTGCTCACCGCGAACCTGCTCGCCGGCTCCGCCGATGCGGCGACGCTCGTGGACCTGGTCCGCCGGCACCGGGTCGACGTGCTCACCGTGCAGGAGTTCACCCCCGACGCGCAGGCCGCGCTGGACCGGCTCGGGCTCGATCGACTGCTACCCAAC
The DNA here is from genome assembly GCF_043197485.1 of Micromonospora sp. NPDC049102. Lineage (NCBI taxonomy): Bacteria > Bacillati > Actinomycetota > Actinomycetes > Micromonosporales > Micromonosporaceae > Micromonospora > Micromonospora sp. NPDC049102. The sequence goes on from NZ_JBICTE010000014.1 coordinate 74,931, forward strand.
CGGCAGCTCAACGCACAGGTCGGGACGCCCGGCTCCGGGCTCTACTCGCGCTGGCCGATCAGCGACGTCGGTGTCCGCAACAACCGCGGCGGCTGGGGATTCAGCCAGGCGTACGGCACCCTGGCGGTCCCCGGCGGGCCACCGGTCCGCGTCGAGTCGGCCCACCCCTCGGCGCCGTACGCGTTGGACCAGGTCGACGCGTGGCGCACCGACCTGGCCGCCCAACCGCCGGCCACCCCGAACGGTGGCCTGCGGATCCTCGCCGGCGATTTCAACTCCACCCTGGACCACGGGCCGCTGCGGGCGCTGCTGCGCACCGGTTACGTCGACGCCGCGGACGCGACCGGGAAGGGACTGACCGGCACGTGGGGCCCGTACGACGGCGACCTCATACCCCCGGTCACGATCGACCACGTGCTTGTCGACCGCCGCATAGCTGTCCAAGAGGTCACGGTGCTGCCTCTCCCCAAATCCGACCACCGCCCCGTCCTGACCACCCTGAGGCTCCCCACCCCCTGACCCCGTCGATCTTGCACTTTGTGTCGCCACATGACGGACAAAGGCCGCGTGACGTTGACACAAAGTGCAAGATCGCGGGGGTGGGTGGGGATCAGACCGTGGCGGGGGCCAGGCCGTAGGTCAGGGCGTCCACCAGGGCGTGCCAGCTCGCCTCGACCACGTTGGGGTGCACGCCCACAGTGGTCCAGTCCCGGCCGGCGCCGTTGGCGGTCTCCAGCAACACCCGTGTCACCGCGCCGGTGCCGTGGCTGCCCTCCAGGATGCGCACCTTGTAGTCGGCCAGCTCGAACTCGCGCAGCTGCGGATAGTGCCGGGCCAGCCCCACCCGCAGCGCCTCGTCCAGCGCGTTCACCGGGCCGTTGCCCTCGGCCGTGGCGATGATCCGCTCACCGCGTACCCGGATCTTCACGGTCGCCTCGGAGACCACGGAACCGTCCTCGCGGTGCTCGACCAGCACCCGGTACGACTCCAGGGTGAACGGCCGCGCCGGGCCGCCCTCGGGGAGTTCGGAGCGGACGAGCAGCTCGAACGAGGCGTCGGCGGCCTCGAAGGACCAGCCACCAGCCTCCAACTCCTTGACCCGCTTGGTGACCCGGGTCAGCGCCTCCGGACGGTCGGCCAGGTCCAGGCCGAGCTCGCGGCTCTTGAGCTCGACGCTGGCCCGGCCGGCCATCTCGGTCACCAGGATCCGCATGTCGTTGCCCACCACCGACGGGTCCACGTGGTTGTAGAGCAACGGGTCGACCTTGATCGCGCTCGCGTGCAGCCCGGCCTTGTGGGCGAAGGCGGCGGCCCCGGCGTACGCCTGGTGGGTGTCGGGGGCGATGTTGGCGATCTCGGCGATGGCGTGCGAGACCCGCACCATCTGCTCGAGGCAGCCCTCCGGTAGGACCGGCATGCCGAGCTTGAGTTGGAGGTTGGCGACGACGGCGAAGATGTCGGCGTTGCCGGGCCGTTCGCCGTACCCGTTGGCGGTGCCCTGCACGTGGCGGACACCGGCCTCGACGGCGGCGATCGTGTTGGCCACGGCGCACGCGGTGTCGTTCTGCGCGTGCATGCCGAACAGCGCGGGGTCGACGCCGAGGCGCTCGGTCAGGTCGTGGATCGCGGCGGTCACCTGGGACGGCAGCATGCCGCCGTTGGTGTCGCAGAGGACCATCCGCTCGGCGCCCGCGGCGAGCGCGGTCTGCACCACGGCGGCGCCGTACGCCGGATCGTGGCGGTAGCCGTCGAAGAAGTGCTCGCCGTCGACGAAGACCCGGCGGCCCTCGGAGACCAGGTGGCTGACGGTGTCGTGGATCATCGCCAGGTTCTCCGCGCCGGTGGTGCGCAACGCGCGTTCGACGTGGCGGATGTCGGCCTTGGCGACCAGCGCGACGGCCGGGGTCTGCGCGTCCAACAGGCCGCGCACCTGGGGGTCGTCGGTGACCGCGACACCGGCCTTGCGGGTGGCACCGAACGCCACGAGCACGGCGTGACGCAGCGTCAGTTCGGTGCGGGCGCGACGGAAGAACTCGGTGTCCTTGGGCACCGCGCCCGGCCAGCCCCCCTCGATGAAGCCGACGCCGAACTCGTCGAGCAGCCGGGCAACCGCCAGCTTGTCGACCACCGAGTAGGTGAGCCCCTCGCGCTGGGCGCCGTCGCGCAATGTCGTGTCGAAGACCTGGAACGTCATCAGGATCCTTTCTCGGAGCAACAAAAAGACCTCCCGCGGGATGCGGGAGGTCTGCGCGCTCGGCAGAGGGGAGAGCCGGCGCGCTAGGTCGCAATAATCAGGGCGGTGCTAGTCACAATCGTTACTCTGCCACTCGCCCCGGCTCTTGGGAGAAACTATCCACATCGCGGGACGGTACGAGCGGTGTCGCGACGCCTGACCCGCCGGAAGACCACCCGCCCGCAAGGAGGACCCGTGCTCACCGTGTCGCTCGACGCCGACGCCCCGCCCGCCGAGGTCGAGGGCTGACCCGTGGGACTGGACACCATCCGGGCGGCCCTGCCCGCGTACGCCGAGGACATCGCCCGCAACCTCGACGCCACCATCGGCGACTCGACGCTGACCCGGGCGCAGACGTGGGGCACGGCCCTGGCCTCTGCGGTGGCCGCCCGTAATCCGCTGGTACTGCGTGAGATCGCCGCCGAGGCGCTCAACCACCTCGGCCCGGACGGCGTCGAGGCGGCCAAGGGCGCGGCGGCCGTCATGGCGATGACCAACATCTACTACCGGGCGACCCACCTCGTCGGCGACGCCGCGTACGCCTCGATGCCGGCCCGGCTCCGCATGCAGATCATCGCCCGTCCGGGCGTGGACAAGAGCGACTTCAAGCTGTGGTGCCTCGGCGTCTCGGCGATCAGCGGCTGCGAGGTCTGCCTCCAGACCCAGGAGAAGGCACTGCGTCGCCGTGGCGTCACCCGCGAACAGGTACAGGAGGCGCTGCGGATCTCCGCCGTCGTGCACGCGACGGCGGTCACGCTGGACGCCGAGGCAGCTCTGGCCTGACGCCCGGCCGCCGGGGCACGCCACCCCGTCGCCGTTTCCGGCACCCCGCCGCCGGGTAGCTCCTGCGGTGACCCAGGCACGCCAGGCCGAGACGATCGGCGACAGTCAGGAGTGAACGGCATGGACAGGATCGACCCGCACTCCGCCCACGCCGGGCCGGACCCGCTGCGCGGCGGCGACCAGGGCGCCATTGCCGGCGGCGCACCCGCCGGCGCCTTCGACCCCTGGCGCTACCGCGACGTCGCCGCCGTGGCCGACGCCGACCTGGTCGGTTACCAGGTCGAGGCCACCGACGGCGGAGTCGGCAAGATCGACAGCGCCAGCCACGAGGTCGGCGGCAGCTACCTGGTGGTGGACACCGGGCCGTGGATCTTCGGCAAGAAGGTGATGCTGCCCGCCGGCACTGTCAACCAGGTCGACCACGACCAGCGCACCGTCTCCGTCGACCGGAACCGCGACCAGATCAAGGCCGCCCCGGAGTACGACGAGACCAGCCACAGCGACCCGGCGTACCGCGACAAGCTGGGCGGCTACTACGACGAGACGTACGGTGCGCTCCCCCCGGGCACCGCCCGTTGACCGATCGGACTGCACGGCCGGTGGGGTACGAGCCCACCGGCCGTTACCGTGTGCGGGTGGACGCCATCGATGACGCACGACACCGCACACTGCCGGCGACCTTCAACTTCCGCGACGTCGGCGGCTACCTCGGCCACGACGGCCGCACCGTACGCCGTGGTCGCCTCTACCGCTCCGACTCCCTGCACCGGCTCGACGAGCAGGACCGCGACGCGTTCGCCGCGATCGGCATCCGCACCGTCATCGACCTGCGCCGCCCCACCGAGGTGGAGCGCGACGGTCGGGTGCCGGCCTACCAGGGGCTGACCTACCGGCACATCCACCCGGAGCACGAGGACTGGTCGCTGACCCCGCACGAGAAGGGCACCGACCTGGCGCGCTACCTCGCCGACCGCTACGCCGCCCTGGCCCAGACCGGCACCGTGGGCCTGGGCGAGGCTGTCGGGCTGATCGCCGACGCGGCGAACGCCCCGGTGGTGGTGCACTGCGTGGCCGGCAAGGACCGCACCGGCATCGTCTGCGCCCTGACACTCGCCGTCCTGGGTGTGGACGACGCGACGTCACCGCCGACTACGCGCTGAGCACCGAGGCGTCGGCCCGGTTCAGCGCCTGGCTGGCCGCCACCATGCCGGACGCCGCGGAGGTGCCGGCGCCGTTCCTGGCGTCGCCCGCCGAGGCCATGCAGATGTTCCTGGACGAGCTACGCGAGGGGCACGGCTCGATCGAGGCGTACCTGCGTCATGCCGGAGTGACCGACGAGCAGCTGGCGGCCCTGCGCGACCACCTACTGGACGAGGGCTAGGCAATGGCTGACCGGCCCGTCGTACGGGCCGGTCAGCCGACGGACGTCAGAGGACCTGACGCACCCAACCGTGCGGGTCGGCGGCCTTGCCGCGCTGGATGTCCACCAACTGCTGGCGCAGCGACATGGTGACCCGGCCGGGCTCGCCGCCACCGATCAGGAACTCCCCGTCGGGGAAGCGCACCCCGCCGATCGGGGTGATCACCGCGGCGGTGCCGCAGGCGAAGACCTCGCGGAGCCGCCCGCTGGCCGAGTCGGCCTGCCAGTCGGCGAACGAGACCGGTCGCTCCTCGACCCGGTGCCCGGCCTTGTCGGCCAGCGTCATGATCGCGTTCCGGGTGATGCCGGGCAGGATCGTGCCGGTCAGCGGCGGGGTGACCACCGTGTCGTCGTCGTAGACGAAGAAGACGTTCATGCCGCCCAGCTCGTCGACGAAGCGGCGCTCCACGGCGTCGAGGAAGACGACCTGGTCACAGCCCGCCTCGATGGCCTCCGCCTGGGCCGCCAGCGACGTGGCGTAGTTGCCGCCGCACTTGGCCGCGCCGGTGCCGCCGGGAGCGGCCCGCGTGTAGTCCGGCGAGACCCACACCGTGACCGGCTTGACCCCGCCGGTGAAGTACGACCCGGCCGGTGAGGCGATCACCATGTACAGGTATTCGTTGGCCGGGCGGACGCCGAGGAACACCTCGCTGGCGAACATGAACGGCCGCAGGTAGAGGCTGCCGTCCTCGTCGGTGGGAATCCACTCCCGGTCGATCTCGATGAGCTTGTGCAGCGAGTCGACGAACACCTCGGGCGGCAACTCCGGCATCGCCATCCGCCGCGCCGAGTCGACGAACCGCGCGGCGTTCGCGTCCGGCCGGAACATCGTCACGCCACCGTCGGCCGTCCGGTACGCCTTCAACCCCTCGAAGATCTCCTGCGCGTAGTGCAGCACCGCGCTGGCGGGGTCCATCGGGATCGGCCCCCGCGCCTCCACCCGCGCGTCGTACCAGCCCTTGCCCTCCGCGTAGCGAATCGTGACCATGTGGTCGGTGAAGACGCGGCCGAACCCGGGGTTGGCCAGCAGGGCGGCCCGGTCGGCGGCGGATACCGGCGTGGGATTCGGACGGATCTCGAAGTCGAGCTTGTCACCACCGCTCATCGCGCTGACCTCCCTGCGGGACAACGGCATGCGGGACCGCACACCGAATTGGCTGTGCCAGAAACTTACCCCGAACGGTCGTTCAGAAGGTAGCGCCGCTCGGGACCGGGTGGACTGCCCGGACAGGCGGATTCCGCCCCGGCCGGGAGCCGGCCCGGGGCGCTCAGGCTACGACGTGGGCGGCGAGCCGGTCGCCGACCTCGGCCGTACGCAACGTCGCACCCGGGGTACGGCCGGCAAGCTCGGCGGCGACCGCCGCGTCGACCCGGGCGGCCGCCTCGGCGTGCCCGAGCTGCTCCAGCAGCAGCGCCACGGAGAGCACCGCGGCCACCGGGTCCGCGACACCCTGCCCGGCGATGTCCGGCGCGGAGCCGTGCACCGGCTCGAACATCGAGGGGTACGCGCCCTCGGGGTTGATGCAGCCACTGGCGGCCAGACCGATACCGCCGGTGACGGCGGCGGCGATGTCGGTGAGGATGTCGCCGAAGAGGTTGTCGGTGACCACCACGTCGTAGCGCTGCGGCTGGGTCACCAGGAACATCGCGGCCGCGTCGACGTGCTGGTACTCCGTCGCGACGTCCGGGTGCTCGGCGGCGACCGCCGCGAATGCGCGCGACCACAGCGACCCGGCGTGGGTCAGCACGTTGGTCTTGTGCACCAGGGTGACCTTGCGCCGCTCCCGACGACCGGCCCGCGCGAACGCGTCGCGGATCACCCGCTCCACGCCGTGCCGCGTGTTCAGGCTCTCCTCGGTGGCGACCTCGGCGGGCGTGTCGCGGTGCAACGTCCCGCCAGCGCCCGCGTACAGCCCCTCGGTGCCCTCGCGGACCACCACCAGGTCGACCTCGCCGGGCTTCACGCTGCTCAGCGGACCGGCGACGCCGGGCCACAGCCGCGACGGACGCAGGTTGACGTACTGGTCGAAGGCGAACCGGAGCTTGAGCAGCAGACCCCGCTCCAGGACACCGGGCGGCACCGTGGGGTCACCCACCGCGCCGAGCAGGATCGCGTCGTGCCCGGCCAGCTCGGTCAGCACCGAGTCGGGCAGGACCTCTCCGGTACGGTGCCAGCGGGCGGCGCCGAGGTCGTACTCGGTGGCCTGCACACCGGGGAGCACCGCGTCGAGAACCTTGCGAGCCTGCGCGACCACCTCGGGCCCGATGCCGTCCCCGGCCACCACCGCGATCCGCGTCACGCCCACTCTCCCCACGCTCGGACTGCCCTGTCCGGCAACGGTACGTCGCCGTCCCGCCCCCCGGTACGATGCTTCCAAAATGCGGGACGGGCGGATGCGCAGCACCCTCTCAGCTGGGACTCATGTAGCGATCATGTCCGCTGCCTACGGTGGGGGTCAGCGGGCAGGAGGCCCGCGAACGGTGGTCGCGACGCCGCGACGTGAACCGCGAGGGGGCAGGCGCCATGCGCATCGACGAGCAGCCGCGGACCCGCTGGCCGGAGCTGTCGACGTTCCGGCACCGCAGGCCGGACCTCCGCCTCGGCAGCCGCCGAAACCGGATCGACCCGGCCGGCGCCACCCAGGGACGCATCGCCGTGCAGCACACCGTACGCACCGCCACCGCCGAGTACACGCTGCTGCTCAACGCCCCCGAGCAGCTCGGCCGTCGGGGCGTCGGCGAGGCGCTGCGGGACAGCGTCGCCGAACTGCGCGCCGTCGACCTGACCTACGGCCCGAACCGCCCGGAGAGCCTCGTCTCCAAGCTGCGTCGGGGCGAGATCAGCCCCGAGTCGTACCCCCCGCTGGCCGACCTGGTGGACCGCTGTGTGGCGATGCGCGCCGCCACCGACGGTTGGTTCGACGCCTGGGCGGTGCCCGGCGGCTTCGACCCGGGCGGCCTGCTGGGCGGCTGGGCCGTGGAGCGTGCCGCCGCCCGGCTGCGCGCCGCGGGCATCCACGACTACGCCGTGCTCGCCGGCGCCGACCTGGTGGTCCGCGGGCGTGCGCCGCACGGAGGGCCGTGGCGGGTCGCGATACACCACCCGACGGCACCGGACCGCGCGCCACTGGTGCTGGAGATGACCGCGGGAGCCGTCAGCACCTCCGGGGTGTCCGGACGGCAGGGACACGTGGTCGACCCGCACACCGGTGAGCCTGCCGACCACCTCGTCGCCGCGACCGTCGTCGGCCCGGACCTCACTGTCGCCGACGCGTACGCCACCGCTCTCTATGCCGCCGGCCCCACCGGCCTGGCCTGGTTCCGGGGTGGCTCCGAGTATCGCGCGATCTTCGCCCACCGCCGCTGAGCGCGCCCTAGCGTCCCGTGCTGGGGTCCGGCACGGTGACCCGCGCCGGGGTCCGGGCCCCGAAGACGGTGGCGATCAGGTCGCTCACCGTGTGCACCCCCACGTCGATCCCCTTGCCGGGTGGCAGTTGGTACATCACGGCGACCACGTAACGCTGGTCGTCACCGGCGAAGCCCACCGTGTTGGTCACCCAGTGCTCGCCGCCCGGATCCGGTTCGATCGACCAGCCGTCCTTCGTGCCGGGGTGCATGTCGCTGCCGGCCGCCCAGACACCCCAACGTTGGATCGAGCCGACCGAGCGCATCGCATTGACGAGATAGGCGCGGTCGGTCGGATCGAGTTTGTCCAGCACGTACGACATCAACCGCTGTAGATCATCTGCGGTGCACTTGAGGTGGCCCCAGAAGCGCGAGAACCCGGAGACGGTGCTCAGCCCGGTCATCCCATAGCGCTGCTGGAAGCGTTTGAGCTGTTGGTCGCGGCCGTAGCGATTCCACAGCGCGGTGGCGGCGTCGTCGGAGGAGAAGTTCAACATGTCGGCGATCTGTCGACGCGCGGTGGCGTCGAGCGTGATCTCGCCCGCGCGGGCCCGCTCCAACAGCCCGACAGTCATCGCGAGCTTGATGGTGGAGGCCGTCCAGATCGGGTGGTCGGTGGTTCCCGCCCGCCAGAGCTCGCCGGTACGCCGGTCCCGTACGAGGATTCCGAGAACCCCCGGTCGGCTCTTGAGAAGGGTTGCCGCCGCCGCGAAGCGTCGGCGTTGCGCCTCGTCGGCACCCGACGTGCCGGTTTGCCGGCCACCGGCCGGCCCCAACCCACTCGTCGACCGCGGCCCGGTGGTCCCCGTGGAGACCGACGAGCCCGGCGGGCCGCTCGGCTCAGTCGAACAGCCAGCCAGCACGAGTACCGCCACCAGGGCCGCGAGGAGCCTCGTCGGCCACACCGTTCGTCGAGGCGTCGCGGGTCGCCGCAGATCAGCAGCCCGCCGAGCGACCTGACGGGTCTCGTCGTCCGAGAACCGAGCGCTTGTCACGGCAGCCGATCATAGCGGGACGGCCGGACGCGTCGTCGCACCTGAGGCCCGCCGATTGCCTCGCGACCCGAATTGCGATCGGCCCCCACGGCCTCGGCAACGGCTGTGGGGGCCGGTCAGCGACGAGTGCGCGTGGCTCGCACAATCGAGGGGTGCGGACCGGTCGGGCCGGACGTCGGCCACGCCACCCGAAGACGGGCCGGCGCCACGGCCTGGCGGCCAGTAACCGCAGTCGTACGCTAGCGAATCGACGCAACTCGACGCAAGAGTCTCCACAGCGGACCCCTTCGGATGGAAAGCGACGGCTCGCCGATTGGCCTGCGGCGAGGCAGTTTCGACATGGTGAACGACGGATGGCACGCTGTCCGCCGTGAGTTTCGATCTGAGTGTGTGGGCCCTGGAGGACGGGGCGACGCCCGAGGACGTGCGGGCAGCGGTCGAGGGTTGCCGGCAGGGGCGGCACGTGGACCGATACCCGGACCCGCGCGTCGTCGGCTTCTACCGGGCGATCACCGCGTCCTATCCGGACCGTCACCCCGGCCCGGGCAGCCCCTGGGCTGTCGCGCCGCTGCACGCCGCCCACGATCACGTCGAGCTGAACCTGCACCCGACCTGCGCGGACCAGGTGCTGCTGGACATCGAGCGGCTGGCCGGGGAGCACGGGTTGATGCTCTTCGACCCCCAGGACGGCTCGGTCTACCCGCCCCCGGCCCGACTGCCGCACTGACCACTCCCCGGGCGGAACACCTCCCGGCGTACGACGAAGGGGTCCGGCGCTGTCGCCGGACCCCCCGTGGTGCTGCCGTGCGTGCCTGTCGCGCCGCCGGCCGACGGACTACTCGTCGCGCAGGTCCGCCGCGCTGGCAGCGGTCGCGCCGATCGAGTCGGCCGCCGAGGTCAGCAGGTCGGCGCCGAGCGCCTGGTCGACGGTGAGGGTCATCAGCGTCTCGCCGCCCGCCTCGCGCCGGGCCACCTGCATCGCGGCGATGTTGATACCCGACTCGCCCAGCAGGGTGCCGACGGTACCGACGACACCCGGCCGGTCGGCGTAGCGCAGGAACAGCAGGATGCCCTCGGCGGCGATCTCCACGTCGAAACCGTCCACTTCGGTCAGCCGCGGGACGTCACGGGTGCCGGTGTGGTTGACCGTCCCGGAGACGCTGACCGCCCGACCGTCCGGCAGAGCGCCGCGCACCGTGACCAGGGTGGGCTGCTCGGCGGTCTCGGCCTGGCTGTCCAGGGTGACCTCGACGCCACGCTCGGCGGCCAGGTGCGGTGCGTTGACGTAGGTGACCTGATCCTCGACGACCGAGCTGAACAGGCCCTTCGTCGCGGCCAGCTTGAGCACCGACACGTCGTGGCTGACGACCTCGCCGCGAACCTCGACGGTGACGCTGGCCGCGACCCCGCCGGCGACGGCGGTGAAGGCGCGACCCAGCTTCTCGACGAGCGGCAGCAGCGGGCGGACGTCCTCGGCGACCACGCCGCCGGCCTGGACGTTCACCGCGTCCGGAACGAACTCGCCCTGCAGCGCCAGCTTCACGCTCTTGGCCACCGCCAGACCGGCCTTGTCCTGCGCCTCGTGCGTCGAGGCGCCCAGGTGCGGGGTGGCCACCACGTTGTCGAAGGCGAACAGCGGCGAGGAGGTGCAGGGCTCCTTGGAGTACACGTCGACGCCGGCGCCGGCGACCCGCCCCTCGGCGATGGCGTCGGCGAGGGCCTGCTCGTCGACCAGGCCGCCGCGCGCGGCGTTCACGATGCGGACGCCGGGCTTGACGAGCGCCAACTCCTTCTCGCCGATCAGGCCGACCGTCTCCGGGGTCTTCGGCAGGTGGATCGAGATGAAGTCGCTCTCGCGCAGCAACTCCTCGAGCCCGACCAATCGTACGCCGAGCTGTGCGGCACGGGCCGGCTGGATGTACGGGTCGTACGCGATCAGCCGGGTGCCGAACGCCGCGATGCGCTGCGCGAAGAGCACCCCGATGCGACCCAGCCCGACCACACCGACGGTCTTGCCCTGCACCTCGACACCCGTGTACTTGGACCGCTTCCACTCGCCCGCCTTGAGCGCCGCGCTGGCGCTGGCGGTGTTGCGGGCCACGGCGAGCAGCAGTGCGACTGCCTGCTCAGCGGCGGAGACGATGTTCGAGGTGGGTGCGTTGACGACCATCACGCCCCGCGCGGTGGCTGCCGGCACCTCGACGTTGTCGAGTCCGACGCCCGCACGGGCGACCACCTTGAGTCGCGGCGCGGCGGCAACCGCCTCGGCATCGATCTGTGTCGCGCTGCGCACGATGACGGCGTCGGCCTCGGAGAGCGCCGAGAGCAGGGCCGGACGGTCGGTGCCGTCGACGTGACGGACGTCGAAGTCGTGAGCGAGCACCTCGATGGCGGCGGGGGCGAGTTCTTCGGCGATCAGTACGACAGGATTCATCGGTCCTCGTAGACGTCGTGTTTGCGATCGGCGCGGGTGGCGGGGCGCCGCACTGCACCCCGTGCTGATCCGTGCCGTGGCCGTCAGGTGCCGGCTCAGCGCACCTACCCGCGATCGTAGGGGCCGCGCTGGCCGGCGTGTTCCGGTCTTCGGGGTGAGTGCCCTCACATGCCCGGTCAAGTGACCGACATGAGCCGTTCACCACCCCGAAACGCACCCCACCCCCACCCGCCCTCGCCCCGCCCTCGTCGATCTTGCACATACTGTCGCGACGTAAAGGGCACCGCCCCACAAATCGCCATCCGAAAGTGCAAGATCGACGAGGGCGGGGGGCGCGGGCGCGGGGGGCGAGGGCGGGGCGGGGGGGCGACGGGTTGGCCCCGGGGGCGCTGGGGAGAGCGCGACCCGGGGCCGGGGATCCGTGGGTGTTGCGGTGCGGTCAGGCGGTTTCGGTGATCGGGCGGTCGACCCAGCTCATCATGCCGCGCAGCTTCTTACCGGTCTCCTCGATCGGGTGTGCCGCGCCCTCGGCCTGCCACTTGGCGAAGTTGGGGCGGCCCGCTTCGTCCTCGGCGACCCACTCGCGGGCGAACTCGCCGGACTGGATCTCACCGAGGATCTTGCGCATCTCCTCCTTGACCCGGGCGTCCACGATGCGCGGACCACGGGACAGGTCGCCGTACTCGGCGGTGTCGGAGATGCTGTACCGCATCTTGGCGATGCCGCCCTCGTACATGAGGTCGACGATCAGCTTCAGCTCGTGCAGGCACTCGAAGTAGGCCACCTCCGGGGCGTAGCCCGCCTCGGTGAGCACCTCGAAACCGGCCTGCACCAGGGCGGTCGCGCCGCCGGCGAGCACTGCCTGCTCACCGAAGAGGTCGGTCTCGGTCTCCTCGGTGAAGGTGGTCTTGATCGCGCCGGCCCGGGTGCCGCCGATCCCCTTGGCGTACGCCAGGGCGAGCGCGAACGCGTTGCCGCTGGCGTCCTGCTCGACGGCGACCAGGACGGGCACGCCCTTGCCGTCGACGTACTGGCGACGAACCAGGTGGCCGGGGCCCTTCGGCGCCACCATCGCCACGTCCACCTCCGCGGGGGGCTTGATGAGCCCGAAGCGGATGTTGAAACCGTGGCCGAAGAAGATCGCCTTGCCCGGGGCCAGGTTCGGGGCGATCGACTCGGTGTAGATCTTGCGCTGGGCGGTGTCCGGCGCAAGCACCATGATCACGTCCGCCTCGGCCGAGGCCTCTGCCGGCGTGAGCACCCGCAGGCCCTGCTCCTCGGCCTTGGGACGGCTCTTCGAGCCCTCCGGCAGACCGACCACCACGTCGACGCCGGAGTCGCGCAGCGACAGCGCGTGGGCGTGGCCCTGGCTGCCGTAACCGATCACCGCGACCTTTTTGGCCTGGATCAGGCCGAGGTCGGCATCGTCGTCGTAGTAAACCTCAACGCTCATGAGAACTTCCCTTTCGTACGACGGCCTGAGTGCCCGTCGTGGTCTGTGCGGATGGGTCAGGCGGCCCGCAGCGCGGGACCGGCGGTGATCGAACGCGAGCCGCGCCCGATGGCAACCAGTCCGGACTGGACCATTTCCTTGATGCCGAAGGGCTCGAGATCGCGCAGCAGCGCGTCGAGCTTGTCCGGCGTGCCGGTGGCCTCGATGGTGAGCGTGTCCGGTGCGACGTCCACCACCCGGGCGCGGAACAGGTTGACGGTCTCCAGCACCTGGGACCGTGCGGCACGGTCGGCGCGGACCTTCACCAGCAGCAGCTCCCGGGCAACCGAGACCTGCGGGTCAAGCTCAACGATCTTGAGCACGTTGACCAGCTTGTTGAGCTGCTTCGTGACCTGCTCCAGCGGGGACGACTCCGCGTTGACCAGGATGGTGATCCGGGAGACGTCCGGGTTCTCGGTCTCGCCGACGGCGAGGCTGTCGATGTTGAACCCGCGCCGGGAGAACAGGCCGGACACCCGGGCGAGCACGCCGGGCTTGTTCTCCACGAGCACGGACAGAGTGTGCATGGTCATGGTCAGATGTCATCCTCGTCGAAGACCGGGCGGACGCCGCGGGCGAACATGATCTCGTCGTTGCTGGTGCCGGCGGCGACCATCGGCCAGACCATGGCGTCCTTGCCGACCACGAAGTCGATCACGACAGGAACGTCGTTGATCTCCATGGCGGCGGCGATGGTCTTGTCCACGTCGTCGGCGGTCTCGCAGCGCAGTCCCACGCAGCCCAGCGCCTCGGCGAGCTTGACGAAGTCGGGAATGCGGTGCTTGTGGGTGCCCAGCTCGGTGTTGGAGTAGCGCTCGTTGTAGAACAGCGTCTGCCACTGCCGGACCATGCCGAGATTACCGTTGTTGATCAGAGCGATCTTGACCGGGATGCCCTCCAGCGCGCAGGTCGCCAACTCCTGGTTGGTCATCTGGAAGCAGCCGTCGCCGTCGACCGCCCACACCACAGTGTCCGGCTTGCCGACCTTCGCCCCCATGGCCGCCGGCACCGCGTAACCCATCGTGCCGAGACCGCCGGAGTTCAACCAGGTGTACGGCTTCTCGTAGGAGATGAACTGGGACGCCCACATCTGGTGCTGCCCCACCCCGGCCACGAAGATCGTGTCGGGGCCGACGATCTCTCCCAACCGCTTGATGACGTACTGCGGGGAGAGCGTGCCGTCGGACGGCTCGTCGTAGCCCAGCGGATAGCGGTTGCGCAGGTCGTCGAGCTGGGTCCACCAGTCGCCCAGGTCGGCCACACGGCCGCCCGCGCGCTCGACGGTCACCGCGGCGATCAGCTCGTCGATGACGTGCTTGGCGTCACCGACGATCGGGACGTCCGCGTGCCGGTTCTTGCCGATCTCGGCGGGGTCGATGTCGGCGTGCACCACCGTCGCGTCCGGGGCGAACGAGTCGAGCTTGCCGGTGACCCGGTCGTCGAAACGCGCGCCCAGGGCGACGATCAGGTCGGCCTTCTGGAGGCCGTACACGGCCGCGACGGTGCCGTGCATGCCCGGCATCCCCAGGTGCTGCGGGTGCGAGTCGGGGAACGCCCCGAGTGCCATCAGCGTGGTGATGACCGGGATGCCGGTCAGGTCGGCGAGTCGACGCAGCCCGTCGGTGGCACCGGCCTTGAGCACGCCGCCGCCCACGTAGAGGACCGGCCGGCGGGCACCGGCCAGCAGGCGGGCCGCCTCGCGGATCTGCTTGCCGTGCGGGTGCAGGGTCGGCCGGTAGCCGGGCAGGTCCAGCGTGGGGGGCCAGCTGAAGGTGGTCGACGCCTGGAGCACGTCCTTGGGGATGTCGACCAGCACCGGACCGGGCCGACCGGTGCTGGCCAGGTGGAACGCCTCGGCCAGCACCTGCGGGATCTCCTCGGGGGTCTGCACGAGGAAGTTGTGCTTGGTGATCGGCAGCGTGATGCCCTGGATGTCCGCCTCCTGGAAGGCGTCGGTGCCGATCGACGGGCGGGGCACCTGGCCGGTGATGGCCACCATCGCCACCGAGTCCATGTACGCGTCGGCGATCGGCGTCACCAGGTTGGTCGCGCCCGGGCCGGAGGTCGCGATGCAGACGCCGACCTTGCCGGTGGCCTGCGCGTACCCGGTCGCCGCGTGCCCGGCGCCCTGCTCGTGACGGACCAGGATGTGCCGGACGGTGGAGTCGTAGAGCGGGTCGTACGCCGGCAGGATCGCGCCGCCCGGGATGCCGAAGACGACGTCGACGTCGAGCGCCTCCAGGGACCGCACCAGCGAGCCGGCGCCGGAGACCTGGGCCGAAGCGGATGTCCGTACGGCCGGAACTGCCGGCGTGGCAGCAGCGGCGGCGGGGTCGGCGGTGGCCGGGTCGGCGGACGCGCGGGCCCGTCGGGCTGTGTGGGCGAGGGTCTCGGGCGTGGGTCTCGTCATGGTGGTTCTGGCCTTCGGCTGGAGTGGCTGGGGCTTGTTCAGCGATGCGACGTGGGCGTGAGCCCGTCGCGACAGGTTCCGACGGCAACAAAAACGGCCCTCGTGCAGATGCACGGGGCCAGCGCACTCTCGACGGAGGAGAGTGCGCTCAGATAAGTACTCGCAGCGACCGGTACGACGACATGCGGCTAAGCCTGACGCATCTCACGCGATGAGTCAACTGATCCCACATGTTGGTTAACCGAGGGCGGCGCGTCGGTCGACGCCGCGCCGCCACCAGGCGGCATGACCTGCCCGGACCCCCCGAAACCCCGGCGCTGGGCGGGCAACGGGCCGGGACGCGCACCGGGCGACGTGGCAGCCTCCAGCATCGCCTCCAGGTGCTCCGCGGGCACCCCCCAGCCGAACAGCGCGCCCTGCCCGAACCGGCACCCCGCAGCGACCACCGCGGCCAACTCGGTCGGCGTGGTGACCCCCTCGGCGATGACCTCCATGCCCAGCTGGTGCCCCAGCCGCATGACGATGTCGACCATGGGCGCGAACGCCGGGCCGTCCTGGCCCACCGGATGCACCGGCTCGTGCTCCGCCACCAGACTGTGGTCGATCTTCAGGATGTCGATGGGCAGCCGGCGCAGCTGACCCAGGGACGAGTACCCGGCGCCGAAGTCGTCGAGCGCGATCCGTACGCCGGTCAGCCGCAGCGCGGTCAGCCGTCGGATCAGCTCGTCCAGATCGGTGGCGACCGCGTGCTCGGTGACCTCCAGCACCAGCCGCTGCGGCGGCACGTGGTGGGCACGCAGGGCCTCGGCGACCTGGACCACGTACTCCCGGGCGTGCAGTTCCCGCGGCGAGACGTTCACCGAGACCCAGACGTCGTGCCCGTCGGCGAGCCACCGGGAGAGCTGGTAGCAGGCCTGGTGCAACACCCAGGCGCCGAGTGAGGCAATCATGCCGCACTCCTCGGCGAGCGGGATGAACTCGTCGGGTCGGACGTTGCCCAGCTCGGGATGGTGCCAGCGGAGCAGCGCCTCGGCGCCGACCGGCCGGACCGACGGCAGCGACGCCACCGGCTGGAAGGCCAGCCGCAGCTCGTCGCGTTCGATCGCGCCCCGCAGCTCGTGCTCCACGGTGGTGCGGCGACGCAGCAACTGGTCGTACGCGGCGTCGTAGCGCTCGATCCGGTTCTTGCCGCGCTGCTTGGCGTAGCGCAGCGCCAGGTCGGCGTGGCGCAGGAGCACTTCCACGTCCGGATCGGAGGACCATCCGGCCACCCCGATGCTCACGGACAGGAAGATCGGGCCCTCCGGCTGGTCGTACGGCCGGTTGAGCACCCCGAGCAGCCGCTCGGCCACCCGGTCCGCCTCGACGGGCTGGGCCGGCATGAGCACGGCGAACTCGTCGCCGCCGAGCCGGGCCGCCACGTCGCCCGGGCGCAGGTTGCCGCGCAGCCGGCGACCCACCTCGGCCAGCACGGCGTCACCCACGTCGTGGCCACGCATGTCGTTGACGTTCTTGAAGCCGTCCAGGTCCAGACCGAGCAGGACACATGGCGTGCCCGCCGCCGCGCCGGCGTGCAACGCCCGCAGCAGCCCGCGCCGGTTGGCCAACGAGGTCAACGGGTCGGTGTGTGCCAGCTCACGAAAGTGCGCCTCCCGCTCGGCCAGCCGGCCGGCGTAGTCCCGGACGTCCTTGAGGGTGAGGTACTGCCGGGCGACCAGGGCGAAGCCCTCCACGCTGCCGGCGAGGATGCCCGGCGCGGTGAAGCGGCCGTCCTGGAGCAGGTGGTACATCGCGGAGGCCGCCATCGCCAGCATCGGCGCGAGTGCGTACTCGCCGTCACGGCCGATGAGGTCCAGCGCGACCTCGCCCGGTTGGTCGACCCGGCGCACCGCGAGCGCGACGGTCAGCAGACCGGCGGACAGCACCGCCGCGCCGGTGAGCGCCATCGTCGGCCCGGCCTGGCAGAGCCCCGCGCTGAGGCCCAGCCCGCCGCAGCTCACCGCGGTGATGCCGGCCGCGAGCACACCCAGCCGGTGACGCGGGGCGGCGGCGCGGAACACGACGATCATGGCGAGGCCGGCACCGAGCGCGGCGCTCACCGTCGTCACCAGGATCGCCGGGCAGGCCATCGGGGTGGCGGCGCCGAGCAGCCGGGTCGGCTCGGAGAAGAGCACCCAGCCGACGAACCACAGCGCCGCCGCCACGGTGACGCCGTCCAGCGCCAGCCGGGCGGTCCCCGCGGCGGTCGCGGCGACCCCCGGCAGTCGGAGCAGCCCGGCCGCGAAGGCCAGGCCGGCCACCGCCATACCGATCGCCGCCGCCGTCGCCCAGCCGGTGCGCTGCCCCTGCTCGTGAGCCCAGTGGTCGCTCGCCGACAGCACGGCCGCGAGCCCGGCCAGCAGGCTGACCACCGACACACCCGCAGCGGCCACGAGCAGCATGTGCGCCGGTCGGCGCGGCCCGGTGCGCCGCCGGGCGACCACGGTCAGCAGCGCGGTGGCCGCGACCGCGACCAGCCCGCTCAGCGCCGCGACGGCGACCATGCCCGGGGGGAGATGCACGACACCAAGAGTGCCGGATGAGCGCACGTCGTGGGAGGCCGGATGTGCAACTGTTGGGACACGGCCTACCTCCCCAGGGGTTCGGGCGGTGGCGGTGTCATGCTGGTGTGCATGCCTGAGCTGCGATCGAGGACGTCCACACACGGTCGGACGATGGCCGGCGCCCGGGCCCTCTGGCGGGCCACCGGGATGACCGACGACGACTTCGGCAAGCCGATCGTCGCCATCGCCAACAGTTTCACCCAGTTCGTGCCGGGTCACGTACACCTGAAGGACATGGGTGGCCTGGTCGCCGACGCGGTGGCCGAGGCCGGCGGCGTCGGGCGGGAGTTCAACACGATCGCGGTCGACGACGGCATCGCGATGGGCCACGGCGGCATGCTCTACTCCCTGCCCAGCCGAGAGCTGATCGCCGACGCGGTGGAGTACATGGTCAACGCGCACTGCGCGGACGCCCTGGTCTGCATCTCGAACTGCGACAAGATCACCCCAGGGATGCTGCTGGCCGCGCTGCGCCTCAACATCCCGACCGTCTTCGTCTCCGGCGGTCCGATGGAGGCCGGCAAGACGGCGGCGATCGAGGGCATCGTCCACAGCAAGATCGACCTGATCGACGCGATGATCGCCTCGTCCAACGAGGCCGTCACCGACGACCAGCTCGGCGAGATCGAGCGCTCCGCCTGCCCGACCTGCGGCTCCTGCTCTGGCATGTTCACCGCCAACTCGATGAACTGCCTCACCGAGGCCATCGGGCTCGCGCTCCCCGGCAACGGTTCGACGCTGGCCACCCACGCCGCGCGCCGGTCGCTCTTCGTCGAGGCCGGCCGGACCGTCGTGGAGATCTCCAAGCGGTGGTACGACGGTGACGACGACTCCGTCCTGCCGCGTACGGTCGCCTCCAAGGCCGCCTTCGAGAACGCGGTCGCCCTCGACGTGGCCATGGGCGGCTCCACCAACACGGTGCTGCACCTGCTCGCCGCCGCCCGCGAGGCGGAGCTGGACTTCGGCGTCGCCGACATCGACGCCATCTCCCGGCGGGTGCCCTGCCTGGCGAAGGTGGCCCCGAACTCCCCGAAGTACCACATGGAGGACGTGCACCGCGCCGGTGGCATCCCCGCGATCCTCGGCGAGCTGGACCGCGCCGGGCAGCTCAACCGGGACGTCCACGCCGTGCACTCCCCCTCGCTGGCCCAGTGGCTGACCGACTGGGACGTGCGCGGCGGCTCGCCGATGCCGGAGGCGGTCGAGCTGTTCCACGCCGCACCGGGCGGGGTGCGTACCGTCGAGCCCTTCTCCACCACCAACCGCTGGTCGACGCTCGACACCGACGCCGCCGAGGGCTGCATCCGGGACGGCGAGCACGCGTACTCCGCCGACGGTGGCCTCGCCATCCTGCACGGCAACCTGGCCCCGGACGGCTGCGTCGTGAAGACCGCCGGGGTGCCGGACGACTGCCTGACGTTCCGCGGCCCGGCGAAGGTCTACGAGTCGCAGGACGACGCCGTCACCGCGATCCTCGCCAAGGAGGTCGTCGCCGGGGACGTCGTGGTGATCCGCTACGAGGGCCCCAAGGGCGGCCCCGGCATGCAGGAGATGCTCTACCCCACCTCGTTCCTCAAGGGTCGCGGGCTGGGCCGCTCCTGTGCGCTGCTCACCGACGGCCGCTTCTCCGGCGGCACGTCCGGGCTCTCCATCGGCCACGCCTCCCCCGAGGCCGCCTCCGGCGGGCTGATCGCGCTGGTCCGCGAGGGCGACGAGATCGTCATCGACATCCCGGGCCGGTCGATCAACCTGAACGTGCCGGAGGACGAGCTGGAGGCACGACGGGTCGCCGAGGAGAAGCGCGACAAGCCGTACACCCCGACCGACCGGCAGCGTCCGGTGTCGGCGGCACTGCGCGCGTACGCCTCGATGGCCACCTCGGCCAGCGACGGCGCCTACCGCCGCGTCCCTGAGTAAGCCCGCGCCCTTTGATCAACGCGACTTCGCCGATGTCGCGGCATCCGCTCGACGAGATGCCGCGACATCGGCGACCTCGTGTGGATCAAGGCCGCCGACAGTCCTCATAGGCACCACATGTCGCGCAGGTCGGGAACTTCGGCGAGGAGGCGTACGCCGTCTGCGTCATGGCGGTGCACAGCGCAGCCAGTGCGGGTGAAGCGCACGGTGACCGCCTGCCCCGCGTGCCGGGCGGCGAGTCGCAACAGGTCCGGCTCGGGGTCGGTGACAAAACCGGCCGCGCCGGCGCAGGGCACCGGTATAGGTGTCGCAGGGTCTGCCGGGGCGACCCCGGCTACAGCGTCGGTCAGGCTCTCGACGCACCAACTGAGGGCAATTGCCAGGCTCGGCTGGTGCGGCAGATCCTCGGGATGCAGGGGTGCGTCCCGCGGTTTCACCTCGACCGACCAGCGCAGGCCGTCGGCCCGCAGCGGATCGCCAGCGTTGTGCCGCAGGTCCCACACGGCCACCGCGAGGGCCAGGTCGAGGCCGAGAGTGAGTCGCAGCATCTCGGGCAGCGGCGGCGCTTCGGGGCGTGCCGCCACGACGATCAGCCGACCGGCAGGTGCGCCTCGCCCAGCTCGGCGCACGTACTCCCCGACCGGGTCGGCACCGGCCCAGGGAAGGGTCACGTACCCGTCGCGCAGGTCCCGGTCGATCTCGAACCCACCGTCGGCGTCGGCGAGGTCCTCGGGTCGCCCACCGAGAACGGCCGCCCAGGCGCCGAGCCGGTAGCGGTCGGGAAGCTGCACCACCGGCTTCCCCCCGGGCTGGGTGGCGACCAGCGGAGCAACCTCGGGTGTGCCGGCGTCCCAGGCCAGGTGCACCACGCGGTGCCGCAGGTCGGTGACGGTGACCAGCACCGTCCGATGAAGACGGTGGCTGCCGCCGCAGGTGAAGCAGGGAAGCGCCGAGGGCCGCAGGCCAGCGCCGCAGCAGTGCGGGCAGTCGGGCTCGGCAGTGCGCCCACCGAGCCGGCAGTCGCAGACGCGCAGCCGGCCGCCGGGGCGGCAGTCGGGGCAGGGCCGCCAGTCGACGGGTTCCCCCAGCCAGGACGGGGCCGGCGTCTCGTACCCACGGGTCAGCGGCACCCGCACGCGGCGGACCACCTGACCGGTGGGCTGCTCCGCGAGTATCTCCTCCGGCTCGCCGGGACGCAGGGTGCTGTGCCACCACCGGCCGTCCCGCCAGATGGCCTGCGCGCCAGGCAGGTCGTCGCCGCTGCTCGGGTCAACGCAGTCGGCGAGGACCCGGCGTTCGAGCTGGTCGACGTCGACGGCGGCGACGCCGGGCGGGCGCGGCGAGTCGGGTCGCAGCCTCCGGGCGGGCGCGGCCAGGCCACGTGCGGCAAGGCCGGTCAGCGCGCCGGCCACATCGGTGTGGCTCAAGGCCTCTTCCAGGCTGAGGTACCAGCCGGTCGTACCGGCCGGCACCGGGCTGCCAGGCACCTCGCACCGGATGTCCCAGCCGAAACCCCCACCCTGCCGGCGAGCCTCGACGACAAGGTCGATCAGCAGCAGGTCGGCCAGCGCGCAGAGCCGTGCCAGCCGAGCGACCGGGTCGACCGTGGGCGCGGCAACGGACCGGCCCAGCACCAACCGCCAGGGCGCATGATCCGCCCGCAGGATGGCCTCGGCCTCCAGCTCGTATCGACGCGCGGCCGGCAGCTCAGGTTGCCATTCCGGGGTCAGCCACAGCGCCGGCACGTCGGCCCCCGACACGACCGCGCCGACGTCGGCGGCGAGGTCGCGTACCCGATCGGCCAGGTCGACCACCCACCCGCCCGCCGGGTCGCGACGGAGGTCGAGGCCACCGGGCACGACCTGGTGGGACGCGACCGCGCCGGTGTCCAGGTTGGCGACGCTGACCACGAGCTGCGCCCGCCGCCGGCCGCGCCGCCCGCAGCGGTAACAGGGGTACGCGACGCTGCCCGCGCCGCGACACTGCTCGCAGTTCCGGTACGCCTCCTGGCGCGGCCCGAACCCGTCGCCGTCGACGAGGAACCGGTTGCCGTAGGCGGTGCACCGGCACGGTCGCAGCGTGAAGGTCATCCCGTCGCAGTCCGGGCACACGACGACGGGCGCGGCGCTCACCGCCATTGCCGCGCCGCGCAGTCACCATCGTGCTCGACCCGCCGCACGCAGCGCCGGCCACCGTGCAGCGGCAGGTCGCAGAACACCCGGTGGCGTATGCCCTGGTCGTCCTCGGCCGACACGGTGGTCTCCCCCGGGTCCACCTCGGACAGGAAGCTCAACGAGCGGGCCAGGGTGCCGGCGAAGTGCTGGGCGGCCGGCAGGTCGGCGGCGGTGAACGGCAGGTGCGCCACCCACCGGGGGCTCACCGGCGGCCCGCCAGACGACGGTGAAATGCGCGCACGAAGCAGCACCTTCCTCTTAACTATTCGACGTTCACCGGCGTGGGAATTGCGCGTCCATCGCCGTTGTCGGACCTATCTTGTATGGTCGGAAGCACCATCGCAATGAATGTTCACTCACACTGTTCCGCTATTTGTGCGCAACTTCCCGCTGTTGCATCACGGCTGTCGGGATGTTGCAAAACTCAACAGGAAGGAGAGCCGGGTGGCCGATGACATGGGCTCGACGGTGCCCCGCCGCCAGCTCGGCAGGGCGCTACGTGACCTGCGCACCGAGGCGGGGGCGACCCTCGACGCAGTCGCCGAGGCGCTCGAGTGCAGCCGGCAAAAGGTGTGGCGGATCGAGAGCGGGCTCGGCTCGGTGCGCGGCGTCGACGTCCGGGCGATGTGCGAGCTGTACGGGGCGACGGGCGAGCTGACCCGGGCGCTCACATCATTGGCCGGCGAGACGAAAGCGAAGGGGTGGTGGCACGCGTACGGCGATGCCGTCCCCGAATGGTTCGAGCTGTACGTCGGCCTCGAATCCGCCGCGTCGAGACTCCGGTTCTTCAAGAACACTCTCGTGCCCGGCATTTTGCAGAGCAGCGACTACGCCCGAGGCATCTACCGCATCGACCAGCCCGACATGAGCGAAGACGACCGGGAGCGCGCGGTCGAGCTTCGCCTGCAACGGCAATCCCTGCTGACCCGCCGCCTGCCCCGAGCACCGCAGGTGCAGGTGGTGCTCTGCGAATCGGTGCTCCTCCGGCCGGTGGGCGATGCGGACACCATGGCCAGGCAACTCCATCACCTACTGGCAATAACCCGGCTGCCGAACGTGTCGGTGCGGATCTTGCCGCTCGCTGCCGGCCCTCACTACGGCGCGGTGGGCGGCGAATTCGTTCTTCTGGACTTTCCGCTCGGCAACCGAAGCACTCCCGAGCCACCTTTGGTCTACAGCGAATCGTGGACGGGTTCGCTGTACCTCGACCGGCCCGCCGAATTCGCCGCCTACGAGAAGGTCTGGGCAGGGCTGCTCGACCGCAGCCTTGATGAGGGACAATCGTTCCAACTGATCAATAAGATCATCGGGGAGGTTCACCGTGGTTGACCTGACCGGCGCCCAGTGGCGCAAGAGCACCCGCAGCGGCGGCAACGGCGGCGAGTGTGTCGAAGTCGCCGACAACCTGCCCGGCGTCGTCGCCGTACGCGACAGCAAGGAACCGCACGGCCCGGCCCTCACCTTCGCTCCCGCCGCTTGGGCCACCTTCGTTCAGGCAACCGGCACCTTCCGCTGAGGCTTCGGTGGGTGTCGCGGGAGTCGCCCGGACACCCACCCACCTTCGAGGCTGCGCTCCATGCCAGGGTTCGCTGACGTGCGACAGTGACCATCGGCGACGCAAAGGTGACCATCCGCAAGGGTGATCAGGCACTCGACAAAGCCCGGATGAGCGTCGAGAAGGCCAGTGCCAAGCTCGCCGACGCGTCCGCACTGGCGCTCGCCACCCTGCACGAACGCATCGCGGCCGCCAAGAAACACGCTGCTGCCTACCTGACCGCCATCGGATGAGTGGAAGCCTCGGCGAGGTCGTCGCTCAACTGCGCAGTGCCATGACCCGTTGGATGACCGGCTCCCGGCCCGCCACTGCCGGGCGGTGCACCTCCACTACCCGAACAGGCCCCGCCGGCCCTCGGCGCGCCGCAGAGCGTGGGCCGTCCGTCAAACCAGCACCTCCCCCGGGCCATCCGTCCCTGGACGGTCACCATTCTCGGCCCCGAGGGCCAGCAATGCGGGTATCGGTCACAGGGTGACGACGGCATCCTCAGCGAGGGTGAGCAGACCGGCATCAAGCGTGATCGTCTTCAGCTTCGTACCCTTCGGAACGTCGAAGTAGACGTTCGCCGTAACCGAGTTCCCCGGATTGATCTCGTCAAGGAATCCCTGTCCGTCATCGTTGCCGTATATCCCGGCCTCCCCGTCGACCTCGTACTCACGGCCACTGCCGTCCTTGGCCGAAATACTGCCATCCGCATGGAACGGGTGCGCCTTCTTGGTGACGTTCTTGACGGTTACGCTGACCCGACAGAACGTACCCTGCGCCTTGGTGTTGAGGAACTCGTTGCCAACCTGGGAAATCCCGCATTTCACACTCTTGACGGTGAACTCGAAGTCGCCGCCACGCACCTTTTCTCCAATACCCGGCCCTTTCGGCTCCGAGGGCTTCGGAGCCGCAGTCGTGGTAGCCGGCTTGGGTACCGCAGCCGTCGACGGTGCCGCCACACTTTCGGGCGCAGCCGGCGCACTCGCGACGATGGCACCGCCCGCTCCAGCGGACGCGTCCGTGCTGATGGCTGCGGTATCCGTCTTTTTGTCGTCGGCGGTAAGGCTCAGCGCAAAGGCACCGCCACAGCACAGCAACACGAAGGCGCCGACACCGATGAAGGTTGGCAGCAGCCACGAGGCCCGCCTCTTTGGCACAGGCGGCGGCTGAAATTGGCCGGCCGACGGCGGCGTGAACTGGCCGTCAGGCACCTGCGGAAACATGCCTGGTGCAACCGGCAGCGGTCCGCTCGCCGGCTGGTGCTGGGTGGGTTCGTTTGGGGTGGTCATCGAATAATGTCTCCCAAGTCGTTGTGAGCGCGTTCACCCACGGCGAAGAAGTGCTTCGCACGCTGCCACAAAAGGCCGCGCCGAGAAGTCCTCCGCCCGGGCGGACCCGGTCAACAAGGCAGCCCGGAAAACACCTAGTCCGACGAGTCGAACATCACACGTTCAGACAATCCGTACCCATCCAAGAAACCCACACCAGCGCGCCCTGTCAGATATGCGTCACCCGACACCTCTATCCCCGCGATCTTGCACTTTCAGTGCCGACACAAGGGGTATTTCACCCATGTCGACGACAGAAACCGCAAGATCGGCGGGAACGTGAGGCTGGGGTTCAGGTCAGGCAAGGTCGTTGACGGCGCGAAACACCGGGCGGGCGGTCAGGGACGCCGGATCCAGCGGAGCTGCGGACCGTACGGTGAACGTCGTCGACTCGCCCGGCAGCAATGTGACCAGCGCCGCGTCCACTGTGGCCGACGCATCCAGCCGATCCGGAAAGAGGGTCGGGTCGCGCAGCACCGTTCGGGCCGTCACCCGGACCCGCTGACCGCCGTCGACCGGCTCGACCGTCGCGTCCCACGCCGCCGCCGGCCAGTCGACGTCCCGGTCCTCGGCGAAGAACCACAGCGCACGCTCCGCCGTGCCGCCGGCCTCGGCGACCAGCAGCTCACGGCGGCTCTCGTCCGGCCGTGCCAGCTCCGCCGGCAGCGCCAGCGTCACCGAGGAGTACGCCGGGACGTCGAGGTCCACCGAGGTCTTCGCCCTCGGCTCCCCGGTGAGCGTGACCCGGGTGACCGTGGCCGGCGCGCGCCACGGCTCGCCGGTCTCGTTCACCGCGACAAGAGCCAGCCCACCGTCGCGGGGCTGCACGGTCAGCAGCCGGTCGGCGTACGCGTGGCGTAGCGCGTACCACAGGGGTTTGCGGCGGCCGTCGCCGTCAACGGCCGACCAGGAGGTGACCGGCCAGCAGTCGTTGAGCTGCCAGACGATCGTGCCGGCGCAGACGTCGCGGTGGGAGCGGAAGTGCTCCACCCCGAGCTGGATGGCCCGCGCCTGGTTGAGTTGTGTCAGGTAGTGCCAGTCGTCGAAGTCGGCGGGGGCGGGCAAATGGGCGTCCAGGCCCCGCTGGAGCTTGGCGTCACCGCCGACGGCCTTCTGGTGGTGGGCCATGCCCGGCGAGTCGGGCGCGAGCGGTTCGTCGCTGAGCGCCCGCCGCAGCGTCGCGTACGTGGGCGGACCCTGGTAGCCGAACTCGGCCACGAAGCGCGGCACGTACTCCCGGTATTTCGTGTAGTCGTCGGTGTTCCACACGTCCCAGATGTGGGTGGTGCCGTGCGCCGGGTCGTTGGGGTGGATCGTCTCGGTGCCCGACCAGGGGCTGCCCGGCCAGTACGGGCGGGTCGGGTCCAACTCGCCGACGATGCGGGGCAGGACGTCGAGGTAGTAGCCGCGCCCCCAGGTGCGGCCGTCGAGGGCTTCCCGCCAGTCCCAGTCGTGCCAGCCCCAGATGTTCTCGTTGTTGCCGGTCCAGAGCACCAGCGACGGGTGCGGCGTCAGGCGGGTGACCTGCTCGGTGGCCTCGGCGGCGACCTCGGTGCCGAACGGCTCCTCCTCGGGGTACGCCGCGCAGGCGAAGAGGAAGTCCTGTTGGACGAGCAGGCCGCGTTCGTCGGCGAGGTCGTAGAAGTCCTCCGACTCGTACCGGCCGCCACCCCAGACGCGCAGCAGGTTGACGTTGGCGTCGGCGGCCTGGTCGAACCGCTCGGCGAGCCGCTCGCGGGTGATCCGGGTGGGGAACGCGTCGTCGGGGATCCAGTTGACGCCCCGGACGAAGACCGGCACGTCGTTGATTGAGAGCGCGAACGGCGTGCCGTGCTCGTCGGGGGTGGTGTCCAGCCGGACGGAACGGAAGCCGATCCGTCGGGACCAGGCGTCCAGTGTGTCGCCGTCCGGCGCGTGCAGGGTCACCTCCAGCAGGTGGCGGGCCTGCTCGCCGTACCCCTTGGGCCACCAGAGCGTGGGCTCGCGGACGGCGAGGGTCAGCACGGCCGTGCGCTGCCCGGCCGGAACGACCACCTCGGCCTGGGTGTCGGCGACGGCGGCGCGGACGGTCAGCGGGACGTCCACGGCGCGCTCGACCTCGACGTGCAGCTCGACCCGGCCGTCCCGGCCGGCGACAGTGACCAGCGGGCGGACGGTGGCCAGTCGGGCGGTCGACCACGCATGCAGGCCGATGTCCTGCCAGATGCCGGCGGTGACCAGCGTCGGCCCCCAGTCCCAGCCGAAGTTGCAGGCCATCTTGCGGACGAACTGGAAGGGCTCCGGGTACGCGTTGGGTCGGTCGCCGAGTCGGTCCCGTTGCGCCTCGGCGTAGCGGTACACGGAGTCGAACGCCACTGTCAGCTCGTTGTCGCCGTCGCGCAGCAGTGAACGGACGTCGAACCGGTGCCCACGGTGCATGTTCTCGGTGCGGCCGACCTCGACGCCGTTGACGCTGACGGTGGCGACGGTGTCCAGGCCGGCGCAGACCAGGTCGATGCGGTCGTGATCGCCGGCGGGCGGTCGGAAGGTCGTCCGGTACGTCCAGTCGGCGCGCCCGATCCAGGTCAGGGACAGTTCGTTGTCGTCGAGGTACGGGTCGGGGATCAGCCCGGCGTCGAGCAGGTCGGTGTGGACACACCCGGGCACGGTCGCCGGCACGGTCCGGTCGGCGATCTCCGCGGGCACGTCCGCCCCGGATGTCGCCCGCAGCGTCCAGCCGTCGTGCAGGGACTGTCGGCTCACGATTCACCGCACCTTCGTGATCGAGACGTTAGCTGAACCGGATAAGCTCAGCCACCGTACGATCCGACCCCCGGGGTGTCAACGATCGGTTGACGATCCCCTCAGCGGCAGAGGAGCACGCCGGTGAAGCGGCCGACCATCGCGGACGTCGCCCGACGCGCGGGGGTGTCCAAGGGCGCCGTGTCGTACGCGTTGAACGGGCAGCCCGGCGTCTCCGAGGTCACCCGGCAACGCATTCTCGCCATCGCCACCGAGATCGGGTTCAGTCCGAGCAGCGCGGCGCGGGCACTGTCCGCCGCCACCGCCGAGGCGGTCGGCCTGGCCCTGTGCCGGCCCGCGCGGACGCTGGGCATCGAGCCGTTCTTCATGGCGCTGATCAGTGGTGTGGAGGCCGAACTGTCGGCCCGCTCGTACGCGCTGACGTTGCAGGTGGTGGCCGATCACGACGCCGAGATCGCCGTCTACCGGCGCTGGTGGGGTGAGCGCCGGGTGGACGGGGTCCTCGTCTGCGACCTGCGCACCGACGATGCGCGCATCCCCGCCCTGGAACAGCTTCGCCTTCCGGCCGTGGTCATCGGCGGGCCGGGCGGCACCGGGGACCTGGCCAGCCTCTGGTCGGACGACGCGGCGGCGCTGACCGAGGCGGTGGAGTACCTCGTCGCGCTCGGGCACCGCCGGATCGCCCGGGTCGGCGGCCTGCCCGACCTGCGGCACACCGAGATCCGTACCGACGCGTTCGACGCGGTGTGCCGGCGTCTCGATTTGGCCGAGGCGGTCACCGTCTTCTCCGACTACACCGGGGAGGAGGGCGGACGCGCCACCCGACGGCTGCTCAGCGCCACTCCCCGGCCGACCGCTGTCATCTACGACAACGACGTGATGGCCATCGCCGGGCTCTCGGTCGCGCAGGAGATGGGCCTGACCGTGCCGGCTGACCTGTCCATCGTGGCCTGGGACGACTCGCCTCTCTGCCGGCTGGTGCACCCGCCGCTGACGGCGCTCGGGCGGGACATCTCGGCGTACGGCGCGCACGCGGCCCGCCACCTGCTGGGCGTCATCGCGGGCGAGCCGGCGACGCGGGTGCGGGACGAGACCCCGCAGTTGACCCCGCGCGGCAGCACCGCACCGCCACGGCACAGGTGAACCGGTTCATCAGTGGTATGCGGAGGGGAACTCCTCGAAGTACGCCTCGACGCGCTCGGCGGTCGCCGGCCGGGACAGCGCGAAGCCCTGCCCGTAACGGCAGCCGGCCCGCTGTGCCCCCTCGACCTGGGTCGCTGACTCCAACTCCTCGGCGACGATCTCCACACCCAACCGCTCGCCGACGTTGACCACCACGTCGATCAGCGGCGGCTGCCCGGCCGGCCGCGCCCCCACCAGCTCCGGACCCACCTTGAGCAGGTCGATCGGCAGCCGGCGCAACTGGGCCAACGAGGCGTGTTCGGCCCGGAAGTCGTCCAACGCGGTGCGTACGCCCAGCGACCGCAGACCCGCCAGCCGGGCCACCACCGTCGACAGGTCGGCGGCGACCCTCGGCTCGGCCACCTCCACCACCAGTCGCTCCGGTGGCACCCCGTACGCGGCCAGGACCGCCGCGGCGCGCTGCACGAAGTCGGGGGTGGTCAACTCCCGGGTGGTCACGTTGACGGCCATCCACAGCTCCCGGGAGCCCGCCACCCAGGCGGCCAGCTGCCGGCAGGCCCGGTCCAGCACCCACCACTCCAACTCGCCGACCAGATCCAGGTCCTCGGCGACCGGCAGCAGCTCAGCCGGGAGCACCGTGCCGAGCACCGGGCTGCGCCAGCGCAGCAGCGCCTCGGCACCCACCGGCTGCCGGTCGGTCAGGTCGAGCACCGGCTGGTAGACCAGGTCCAACTCGCCCCGGGCGACCGCGCCCGGCAGCTCACGCTCCAGGTCGAGCCGGCGGACCAACTGCTCCTCCAGGAACGCGTCGTACCACTCGACCCGGTCCCGGCCCAGCTGCACCGCCCGCCGCCGCGCCAGCTCGGCCTGCCGGAGCACGTCGGCCGGACCAGCGCCACTCACCTCGGCCAGCCCGATGCTCGCCTGCACGCGCAGCACCGACCCGGCCAGCTGGTACGGCACGGTGAGCGTGGCCAGCAGTCGGGTGCCCAACGCGTACGCCACCACGGGCCCTGCGCCGGTGACCACCGCGAAGCCGGCACCCATGCAGCCGGTCACCAGGTCGCCCGGCGCGACGACCGCCCGGGCCCGCAGAACCGCCTCGGCGAGAGCGTCCTCGCGGGCCACCGGGCCCAGCCCTTCGGTGCCGTGCAACTCCACCAGCAACAGCGCACCGGCTGGCGCGGGCACGTCACCGATCGCGGCGAGGGCGGCGAGCAGGGCTGCCCGATC
The DNA here is from genome assembly GCF_043197485.1 of Micromonospora sp. NPDC049102. Lineage (NCBI taxonomy): Bacteria > Bacillati > Actinomycetota > Actinomycetes > Micromonosporales > Micromonosporaceae > Micromonospora > Micromonospora sp. NPDC049102. The sequence goes on from NZ_JBICTE010000014.1 coordinate 104,783, forward strand.
TCCCGGCCCGTCGCCGGTCGCGCCGGATTGACGGTGTGCCGGCGACCAGGCGACACCCGTGTCGGGCCACGTCGCGCCGGCGCCGCTCGCATCGGCGCGCCAGACGCCGTCGGCGCCGGACGAGGTGGTCGCGGGAGCCCAGGACTCCGGCGTCGCGGCCGGCCGGTGCGGTTGCGGCTCCCGGTGGCGGATCGGGTGGTCGGCGGCTCTGCGGTGTGCGGCGTGCCGCTCGGGAGCGCCCGCGCCACCGCGCAGCAGCTCTCGCAGGACCAGCGGTGGCACCGCCGCGAGGGCGACCAGCAGACTCGTCCGGTCCGGAGTACGACCGGAACCCAGGTGCAGGCCCGCCGCGAGCAGCAGCACCGACGCCGGGAGAACCGCCCGCGGCCAGGTCGTGGCGGGGGTACCGGTCGGTGGCGTGACGCTGGACGTCGCCACCGCTGACGTCGCGCCGAGGGCGGTCAGCAGCATCCCGAGGACCAGGGGCGGCACCGCGAGAAGCGGCGCACGACCCGTCGACGCGGACGGCAGGATCGTCAACAACACCAGCCCCACCAGGGTGAGCAGGACGCCTCCCCGGCAGATCGCGTCACCCGAGCGCCGCCGGCGGCCGGTGAAGGCGCTGAGCGCGGCGTTGCCCAGGCCCGCCAGCACCAGCGCCGCGACCAGCCGGGCCGGCGCGGGGAGGGTGGCGGTGGGCAGGAGCAACCAACCGGCGAGGGTCAGACCGACAGTCGGGCCGGCCGCGTCGACCAACCCCCGTAGTCGGGCCGGCGCGGGCGTCCGTGCCGGGAGCCCACGCAGCCCGGCCACGGACAGGACCACGACGATGAGCGAGCCGAGCAGCGCGACCGCGCGATGCCGGGTGTCGACCAGCGGCCACACGGCCGCGACCCAGCCGGCCGCCACCACGGCGGCGTCGAGCAGGATCGCCGACACCCGCCACGAGGAGTCGGCCGGCGGCGGGGCGGCGGGTCGGTGCACGGCCAGCCGGGAGAGTCGGACGCCGGCGAGGGTGGCGCCCGCGCCACCGGCCAACGCGATCACCACCGGGGTCGGGACCACAGCGGCGGCGCCGGCGAGGACGAGCAGCGCCACGGCCGTCGCCACGGCGGCCTCCGGGACCGCCCGGCGGGGGACGAGAAAACGGAACGGGTACGCGAGGAGCACGGCGGTCGCCTTCGTGAGGGGGCACGGGGCGGTGCGGGCGGTGCTGCGGTGCTGAGCGGTGGGACGGCGGAGGTTGCGAGTCCACTGCCCAAAACTGGAGAACGACCGACGACCCAATTTGTTACGCGTCGGTCATCGGCACGAAGCAGTGACCTGTGCCACTGTACGACGTACGGGCCCCGTGGCACCGCCCGCCGCGACCCCTGCCGACCAGGGGTGGGATCATCGCAGGGTGAGTACGCCCGACACGGTCCGCTTCCGTTTCAACCAAGCCATCCTGGCCGCCGCGGTCATCGCGTTCATCGGCGCCCTGCCACTGGCGAACGCCCGGGCGTACCTGCTGCCGGTGTTGCTCGTCCCGCTCGGCGTCGGGGTGTGGGCCTGGCGGGCCGGCACCGACGCCGACTCCCGGGAGCTGCGCCTGCGGGCGCTGTTCGGGCAACGCCGGATCGGCTGGGACCGGGTCGCCGAGTTGGCCACCGACGCGCGCGGGCGGGCCGTCGCCCGACTCGACGACGGCCAGCAGCTCGTCCTGCCGGCGGTACGCGGCACCGACCTGCCCCGACTGGTCTCGGCCACCGGCCAGAATCTGCCGGACGAGGCCGCCGAGACACCCGGCGCGTAAGCCGGGAACGCTCGCCGACCCCGGCGCCGCCCCGACGGCTCAGTAGCCGTCGACCACCGTGTTGACGAGTGGTTCACCGGCGGCGAATCGTCGCACCTGCTCGCCGACCAACCGGTACGCGCGCGGCAGCAGCCCTCGCACCGATCCCGCCACGTGCGGGGTGAGCAGCACGTTCGGCATCGTCCACAGGGGAGATTCGGCAGGTAGCGGCTCCGGATCGGTGACGTCCAGCGCGGCCGAGATCCGGCCGGTGGCCAGTTCGGCGACGAGCGCCTCGGTACGGGCCACCGGGCCCCGGGCCGCGTTGACCAACAGCGCACCGTCGGGCATCGCGGCCAGGAAGTCCTTGTCGATCAGGCCGCGGGTCTGGTCGGTGAGCGGCACCAGCACCACCACCACGTCGGCGTCGGGCAGCAGCTGCGGCAGCTCCTCGACGGCGTGCACCGACTGCTCCGGTCGGGCGGTGCGGGCGACCAGGGTGAAGCTCACCCCGAACGGCGCTAGCCGGTCACGCACCGCCGCGCCGATGGACCCGGCCCCGACGATCAGAACCCGCTTGCCGGTCAGCTCGTCGGTCGGCGCGTTGCCGTCGTACGCCCACTGCCGCTGTGCCTGCGCCCGGGCAAAGGCGGGAAACGCCCGTAGCTGCGCCAGGATCGCGGTGACCACCCACTCGGCCGTGGACGGGTCGTGCACACCCCGGGCATCGCAGAGCGTGACTCCCTCGGGGACACGGCCGACCCAGGCGTCCGCCCCGGCGGAGAGCAGCTGCACCACCGCCAGGTCGGGTAGCTCGCGCAGGAGCGCGGTCGCGTCCGAACCGCTCAGGAACGGCGGCACCCAGAAACGAACGTCGGACACGGGGAAGGCAGACGATCGGCGTGCTCGGCGACCTCCACCGTCACGCCCGGGGGCAGCTCGCCGACGAGGTCCAGGCCGGCCGGGTGCGGAATCCATACCTTCACGTCCGCCGACGATAGCCGCCGGCGAGACGGCCGGCGCGGGCACGGCGGGAACCGGCGCCACGGAGGACCGAACTGGCGCTGGGGTGGGCGCGACGCGACGCACAAGTGTTCGGTTCCGGCCATGAGGAGGTATAACCGAGTGTTGGAGGGCCGGTTGTCCTCCACCCCGGCAGACAGGTGCTCGATGACGGACGGCTCCCCCGCCAGCACGCGACCCTCGAACACCCCACCCGGAGTGCTCGGCGACGCGGCGCGGCTACGTGCCCTCGCCGACACGGGTCTGGACGCCACACCTGACGAGGCGTTCGACCGGTTCGCCCGCCTGGTCAGCGACCTGCTGGAGGTGCCGGTCGCACTGGTCTCGCTGGTCTCCGCCGACCGGCAGTTCTTTCCGGGCGCGGTGGGGCTGCCCGAGCCGTGGTCGCAGAGGCGGCAGACCCCGTTTAGCCACTCGTTCTGCCAGCACGTGGTGGACATCGAGGTGCCGATGGTGCTGCCGGACGCCCGCCTCTACCCCCGTGTACGGGACAATCTCGCCATCGACGACCTCGGCGTCGTCGCGTACGCCGGGATGCCGTTGACCGACCTCTCCGGCCGGGTGCTCGGCTCGTTGTGCGCCATCGACAACAAGCCCCGGGCGTGGACCGCCGGGCAGGTGCGGACGCTGTCCGACCTGGCCGCCGCCTGCTCGTCGGAGCTGCGCCTACGGATCGCGCTGGACGGGGCGCAGGAGGCGCGTCGTCGGGTCGTCCGCGCTCACGAACGACTGGAGCTGCTGGCTGGCGTGAGCGAGACGCTCGCCGGCACGCTGGACGTGGGGACATCCCTGCGCCGACTCGCCGCCGCCATGGTGCCGCTGCTCGCCGACTGGTGCCTGCTCACCCTCGTCGGGCCGACGGGCCAACCCCGCGAGGTCGTCGCGGTGCACCGCGACCAGGCCCGGATGCCGGACATCGACCGCTTCGCCGACCTGCTGCGCACCGGCCTGAGCCAGGAGTCGATCATCCGCACGGTGCTGCGCACGGGCCAGCCCCGGCTCGGTGAGGTGGCGTCACCGGCCGACGTGGCCCGGGGCACCACGGACCCGGAGCTACCGGGGATCGCCGATCGGCTGGGCATCGCCTCGTACCTCAGCGTGCCGGTGCGGGCCGTCGGAGGCACCGTGCTGGGCGCGATCACCCTGGTCAACGGTCCCGGTCGGCAGCAGTTCGACGACCGCGACCTGCTCACCGCCGTGGACATCGGCCGCCGGGCGGGGCAGGCCATCGGCAACAGCTCGATGTACGGGGAGCAGCGGCACGTCGCCGAGGTCCTGCAACACAGCATGCTGCCGCGGCTGCCGATCGTGACGGAGCTGGAACTGGCGGCCCGCTACCAGCCGGCGGCCGACCGGGTCGAGGTCGGCGGCGACTGGTACGACGCCTTCGTGCAGCCCGACGGCGACGTGATCGTGGCGATCGGGGACGTGGCCGGGCACGACATCGAGGCCGCCGCGACCATGGGTCAGCTCCGCAACTTGGTGCGCGGCAACGCGTTCGGCCGGCCGGACCAGGTCGGGGCGTTGATGAGCCACCTGGACGGCGCGATCCGCGGCCTGCGGCTGCCCATCGCTGCCACCGCCACACTGGTACGGATCAACCCGGCGCGCTTCGGAGTCCACGAGGTGACGTGGTGCAACGCCGGCCACCCGCCGGCCCTGGTGGTCCGCGCCGACGGCTCGGTGGACGTGCTCGAAGCGACGCCGGAACCGCTGCTCGGCCTGGCCCGGCCCACCCCGCGGACCAGCCACTCGACGAGCCTCGCTCCCAGAGACACCCTGCTGCTCTACACCGACGGGCTGATCGAACGCCGGGACCGGTCCATCGACGACGGCCTCGCCGAGCTGGTGGGTCGGTTGACCCGCACCGAGACGGTGCCCCTGGACGAGCTCTGCGACCTGCTGCTCGCCTCGATCCACCACCGTGAGGACGACACGGCGCTGCTGGCGGTCCGGGCCCGCTGAGAGCGGAGCACCCCGGCAGGGCCATCCGTCGGGCTACGCTGGGCCCGGTGAGAGCCCGTCCCCCGTACCCTCGCATCCACCGCCTGCGGGCGGTCCTCGCGGTGTCCTGCGCGGTGCTGCTGCTCGCCTCCGGTTGCAGTTTCGGCGAGCCGGAACCCGACCCGGCGGGCGAGCCGCCCAACCTGCCGACGCCGTCGGCGTCGGCGAACCCCGGCGGTGCAGGCCAGCAGGCGGTGACGACCGTGCTGGCCAAGGGGCTGCGGGTGCCGTGGGCCATCGCGTTCCTGCCCGACGGCGGCGCGCTGGTCACCGAACGGGACAGCGGCCGGATTCTCCAGGTGGGCCCCGAGTCCGGCCCGGACGGGCTGCGCGTCCGGGCGGTGCAGACGATCAGCGACGTGGCGGCGGCGGGCGAGGGCGGCCTGCTCGGCGTCGCCGTCTCCCCCGGCTACGCCCAGGACCGGACGGTCTTCGTCTACTACACGGCCGAGCAGGACAACCGGGTCGCCCGCCTGCAACTCGGCGGGCAGCCCACCCCGATCCTCACCGGCATCCCGAAGGCGAACGTGCACAACGGCGGCGGGTTGGGCTTCGGGCCGGACGGTCAGCTCTACGTCAGCACGGGTGACGCGGGCGAGCGGCCCAACGCGCAGGACACGAAAAGTCTCGGCGGCAAGATCCTGCGGATCACCACCGATGGCAAACCCGCGCCGGGCAACCCGTTCCCCGGCTCGCCCGTGTGGTCGTTCGGCCACCGCAACGTTCAGGGCTTCGCCTGGGACGCGGCCAAGCGCATGTACGCCGTCGAGTTCGGCCAGAACACCTGGGACGAGATCAACCAGATCACCAAGGGCGGCAACTACGGCTGGCCGGAGGTCGAGGGGCGGACCGGCGACAAGCGCTACACCGACCCGATCACACAGTGGGCGACGTCCGACGCGTCCTGCTCCGGCCTGGCCGCGACGGACCGGCTGCTGGTCACCGGCTGCCTGCGTGGCAAGCGGCTCTGGGTGATGGAGCTGACCGACACCGGGACGCTGCTCGGGCAGCCCAGCGAGCTGCTGACCAACCGGTACGGGCGGTTGCGCGCCGTGGCCGCCGCACCCGACGGCTCACTGTGGGTGAGCACCTCCAACCACGACGGGCGGGGTGACCCGGCGGCCGACGACGATCGCCTTCTGCGGGTGGTCTTCGCCGGTGGCGACGGCGGTCGCAGCTGAGCTGCGTCACCTTCCGCCCAGGTTTGCCAAGATCCCTTCACGGGCAGGTCAGAATCTCAGCATGGACGGGCAACGCGACGAGCGGCACGACGACGCCGAGGACCGGGACGACCCGGTGACCGGCGGCGAACCGTCGCGCCCAGCGGCCCGTCGGATCGGCCGCCCGGGCGGGCCGGTACGGCGCACCGGCGTGGTCCTCGCCGTGCTGGCGGTGGCCCTGGCCGGGGCGGTGCTCGGAGTGCTGGCCGGCGGTCGGGTGAACACCGACGTCGGGCCGTTCCGGGCCAACCTCACCCTCTCCCCGGCCAGCGACGGCGGGACGACAATCGACGTACCGCCGCTCGGCGCGCTGCTGATCGACAGCCACAGCGGGCCGACGCACCTCACCGTACGACTTGGCGCGCTGGACCAGGGCCGCACCGAAGCGCTGCTCGACGATCCGGCGAGTATCAGTCGGGCCAGCCAGAGCGCCGTGGAGGACGTCCGCTCCGGGGTGATGCGGCTCGGACTGCGTACCCTCGCCTCGGCGGTGCTGGTCACCCTGATCCTGGCCGCGTTGATCTTCCGGAACGTGCGGCGTACGGCGTGGGCGGGCGGTTTGGCGCTGCTGGTCACCGCCGGAAGCCTTGGCACTGCCGCCGCGACCCTGCGCCCTCAGGCGATCGAAGAACCGCGCTACGAGGGTCTGCTCGTCAACGCGCCGGCGATCGTCGGTGACGCCCGCCGCATCGCCAACGACTACACCAAGTACGCCGAACAGCTGCAACGCATCGTCGGCAACGTCAGCCAGCTCTACACGACGGTGTCGGCGTTGCCGGTGTTGGAACCGGCGCCGGGCACCACGCGCGTCCTGCACGTCTCCGACATGCACCTCAACCCGACAGGCTGGCAACTGATCCGCACGGTGGTGGAGCAGTTCGGCATCGACGTGGTCATCGACACCGGCGACATCACCGACTGGGGCAGTGAGCCCGAGGCGTCGTTCGTCGGCTCGATCAGCCTGCTCAAGAAGCCGTACGTGTTCATCCGGGGCAACCACGACTCGGGTAAGACCGGCGCCGCGGTGGCGCGCCAGCCGAACGCGATCGTGCTCAACAACTCGACGACCACGGTCGCCGGGCTGACCATCGCCGGCATCGGCGACCCGCGCTTCACTCCGGACAAGAACACCTCACCGGCCGGCAGCGGGCTGACCCGGGAGGTTGCCGACCAGGTGATCGGGGCCGGCAACCAGCTCGCCGCGACGGTCCGCAGCTCGCCACGGCCGGTCAACATCGCCCTCGTGCACGACCCGGCGTCGGCCGGGCCACTCGCCGGCACGTGCCCGCTGGTGCTGGCCGGGCACACGCACGCCCGGCAGGTCTCCAAGCTGCCGCAGGCACCCGGCCAGCAGTCCACCGCCCTGTTCGTGGAGGGCTCCACCGGCGGGGCCGGGCTGCGCGGTCTGGAGGGTGAGAAGCCGACCCCGCTGTCGATGACAGTGCTCTACTTCGACCAGCAGAAGATGCTCCAGGCGTACGACGACATCACCGTCGGCGGCACCGGCCAGGCCCAGGTCAACCTCGAACGCCACATCGTGCAGGACCCGAACGCCGGTACGCGCGCCTCGCTCACCCCGGCCCCGACCCGCTGAGCGCGGGTCGGGGCAGCGTCTGCCCTGAGGTGGCTGCGTTTTAGCAGTCCATGACTACGATGGCGAGTTCCTGCAGTTCCGTGCGTTTTTCGGAACGTTCGGTGTGTACGGCGAGTTTTGCTATGGCGTTGACCCAGTCGATTTTTTGATCGTTGCGTAGCTGGCGGGAGTGTTCGTGGACGTAGGCCTTCGCGGTGTCTATTCCCTTGTCGAGGAGAAGGTCGACCGCGTGTAGGGCAATGCCGGCGCCGGCGGCGGGATAGCCGGATTGTTCGATGAGGTCGACACGCAGTTCGGTGGCGGGGTCGATGGAGCGGGCGTGGTCGGTGATGAGGTGGAAATTGCGGGTGGCGGGGTCGAGCTCTCTCTGGTAGTCCAGGACGATGGGAGCGGCATCGGGTGTGCCGAGGTCGCCCAAGAGGGGTTTGAAGCGGGTGAACCAGGAGTCCCCCTGGACGAGCTCCACGATTTTGTCGAGGTCTGTGCGGGCCGATGAGTCGGTGAGCTCTTCGCGGTGGGTGTGCAGGATGGTGAGGGTGGTGTCGCGGTCGGGTGCGAGGAGGAGGTGGCGCAGGGCCGGGGCCACGGTGGTGGTGTAAGGCCTTGTCTGACGCGCGGCGTGGCTGAGGCCTGCCGCGGTGAGGGTGGCGCCCAGGGCGAGGTCGGTGCCGAGCCTCGCCGTCCACGTCTGGCCGAGCGAGACCTCGCCGGGTGAGCGCTTCGGGATGACCGGGTGAACGATGCTGACGTTGAAAGCTTCGGACAGTTCGGTGAGTGTGCCCTCGATGTTCGCGGGGGTGACTACGACGCGGGGCCGTTGCCCCAGGGCCAGGTGTAGTGCCAGGCATCGCACCTCTGCCAGGACATGGTCGTTGGGCGCGCGACCCGGGCGGGCGCCCAGGAAGATTACCTCTCCACCGAAGCCGGTCACCGCGGCGAGCACCTCCGCCCTCATCGCCACCGATGCTCGCTCGCCGAGCCAGTAGACCCGCCCCGACGCATCCACCTCGACACCACGCCCGGGCGGCACCACTTGTGGCCGGGGTGGGTTGGTGAGGATCGGGTTCGGCGTACCCCAGTGTGGTGAACACGGCGAACGGGCTGGCACACACCGCGCCAGCCCGTTCACACCGCGATTGGTCAGCCCTGGACGCCCAGGCGCTCCAGGATGAGCGTACGGACGGCTGCGGCGTCGGCCTGACCACGGGTCGACTTCATCACCGCGCCGACCAGCGCGCCGGCCGCCGCGACCTTGCCGCTGCGGATCTTGTCGGCGATGCCCGGGTTGGCGGCGATGGCCTCGTCCACCGCGGTGGTGAGCGCACCGGTGTCCGAGACGACCTCCAGGCCCCGGCTGGTCATGATCTCGGTGGGTGAGCCCTCACCGTCGACCACGCCCTCCAGCACCGCACGGGCCAGCTTGTCGTTGAGCTTGCCGGCGTCGACCAGGCCCTGCAACTCGGCGACCTGCGCCGGAGTGGCACCGATGTCGGCCAGCTCCACGCCGGTCTCGTTGGCCCGGCGGGACAACTCGCCCAGCCACCATTTGCGGGCCGCGGCCGGGGTGGTGCCGGCTGCCACGGTGGCCTCGATCAACTCGACCGCTCCGGCGTTGAGCACCGACTGCATGTCCAGGTCGGACAGGCCCCACTGCTGCTGGAGCCGACGCCGGTGCACCCGGGGCAGCTCCGGCAGGGCGGCCTTCAGCTCGGCGACCCAGGCTGGGTCCGGGGCGACCGGGACCAGGTCCGGCTCCGGGAAGTACCGGTAGTCGGTGGCCGTCTCCTTCGAGCGGCCCGACGTGGTGTCGCCGCTGTCCTCGTGGAAGTGCCGGGTCTCCTGGGTGATCCGGCCGCCCGCGTCGAGCACCGCCGCCTGCCGCAGCATCTCCGAGCGGACCGCCCGCTCCACCGACCGCAGCGAGTTGACGTTCTTGGTCTCGGTACGCGTGCCCCACTCCTGCCCCGGCAGGTTGAGTGAGGTGTTCACGTCGCAGCGCAGCGAACCCTCCTCCATCCGCACGTCCGAGACGCCGAGGGTACGGATCACGTCACGCAGCTCCGCGACGTACGCCCGGGCCACGTCCGGGGCGAGCGCCCCGGTGCCCACGACCGGCTTGGTGACGATCTCGACCAGCGGGATACCGGCCCGGTTGTAGTCAACGAGCGACTCCGTCGCGCCGTGGATCCGCCCGGTGGCACCGCCGACGTGCAGAGTCTTGCCGGTGTCCTCCTCCAGGTGCACCCGCTCGATCTCGATCCGCACCGTCTCGCCGTTGACCTCGACGTCCAGGTAGCCGTCGACGCAGATCGGCTCGTCGTACTGGCTGATCTGGAAGTTCTTCGGCATGTCCGGGTAGAAGTAGTTCTTCCGGGCGAACCGGCACCACTCGGCGATCGAGCAGTTCAACGCCAGGCCGATCCGGATGATCGCCTCGATGGCGGCCTTGTTGGCCACCGGCAGCGAACCGGGCAGGCCCAGGCACACCGGGCAGACCCGGGTGTTCGGCTCGCCACCGAAGTCGGTCGGGCAGCCGCACCACATCTTGGTGTTCGTGCCCAGCTCGACGTGGGTCTCCAGGCCGATCACCGGTTCGTAGCGCGCGACGACCTCGTCGTACGCGGGCAGCGTCGTCGTCATCTGGGCTCCTGCCTCACAGTGCCGGTGGGGTGAACGTGCCGACCGCGGACTCCAACGCGGCAGCGACCCGGTACATCCGGTCGTCGGCCATCGTCGGGGCCATCACCTGCAGGCCCACGGGCAGCCCCTCGGAGAGACCGCAGGGCACCGAGATGCCCGGCCCGCCGTACAGGTTGGTCGGAATGGTGAACAGGTCGGCCAGGTACATCTGGTACGGGTCGGCGGTGCGGGCGCCGATCGGGAAGGCCGTGAACGGGGTGGTCGGCGAGATCAGCGCGTCGACCCGCTCGAACGCGGCCGTGAAGTCCCGCGTGATGAGCGTACGGACCTTCTGCGCCTGACCGTAGTACGCGTCGTAGTACCCCGACGACAACGCGTACGTGCCGAGCATGATGCGGCGCTTGACCTCGGGGCCGAAACCGGCCTCGCGGGTCAGCGACATGACCTCCTCCAGCGACCGGTTGCCGTCGTCGCCGCTCCGCAGGCCGAACCGGACGCCGTCGAACCGGGCCAGGTTGGAGGAGCACTCGCTCGGGGCGATCAGGTAGTACGCCGGCAGCGCGTACGCGAACGTCGGGCAGGACACCTCGACGACCTCGGCGCCCATCTTGGTCAGCGCGTCGACCGACTCGCGGAACGCCGTCATCACGCCCGCCTCGGCGCCCTCGCCGACGAACTCGCTGACGATGCCGAGTCGTACGCCGGTCAGGTCGCCGGTCGCGCCCAGCTTCGCCGCCGCCACCACGTCCGGTACGGGCTGCGGGATCGACGTCGAGTCACGCGGGTCGTGCCCGCCGATCACCTGGTGCAGCAGGGCCGCGTCGAGCACGTTGCGGGCACACGGGCCGGGGGTGTCCAGCGACGAGGAGAACGCCACCAGGCCGTACCGGGAGGTGCCGCCGTAGGTGGGCTTCGCCCCCACGGTGCCGGTGACCGCGCCGGGCTGCCGGATCGAGCCACCGGTGTCCGAGCCGATCGCCAGCGGCGCCTCGTACGCGGCCAGCGCGGCGGCGCTGCCACCACCCGAGCCACCGGGGATGCGGCTCAGGTCCCACGGGTTGTGCGTCGGGCCGTACGCCGAGTACTCGGTGGAGGAGCCCATCGCGAACTCGTCCATGTTCGTCTTGCCCAGCATGACGGTGCCGGCGGCACGCAGCCGCTGCACGATCGTCGCGTCGTACGGCGGCCGCCAGCCTTCGAGGATCTTCGAGCCGACGGTGGTCGGCACGCCACGCGTGGCGAGTACGTCCTTCACCGCGACCGGCACACCCGCGAGGGCGCCCAGCTCCTCGCCGGCGGCCCGGCGCTCGTCCACCTCGCGGGCCGCGGCGAGCGCGCCGTCGGTGTCCACGTGCAGGAAGGCGTGCACCCGGTCGTCGACCGCGGCGATCCGGTCCAGGTGCGCCTGGGTCACCTCGACGGCGGAGGTCTCCCCGCCGGCGACCAGGGCGGCGATCTCCGTCGCGGTCATTCTGGTCAAATCGCTCATGCCGTCACTCCGCTTCGCTCCGTGCCGCCCCGAGGCACCAGGTCCGTCCGCTCGCGCCCGCTCACGACGCCACGTCCTCGCTGAGGATCCGCGGTACGCGGAACCGCTGGTCCTCGGCGTCCGGCGCGCCCGACAGCGCCTCCTGCGGGGTCAGGCACGGCGTGACGACGTCCTCGCGGAAGACGTTGGTCAGCGGCACCGAGTGCGAGGTCGGCGGGATGTCCGCGGCGGCGACCTCGCCGACCTGGGCGACCGCCTGGAGGATCACGTCGAGCTGGCCGGCGAAGGTGTCCAGCTCCTCCTCGGTGACGGCGAGCCGCGACAGGCGCGCCAGGTGCGCGACCTCCTCGCGGGAGATGGCGGCCATCCGTGCCCCCTTCTGATGTCCTGCTGGTCGGGCGGTGTGCCGGCCGCGCGGCAGGTGCAGCGTGACGCGCGGTGACCGGAGCGAGTCTATTGTTCCGCCTGCCGCGCCGGCTGCTCGGGTGGGTCAGCGGGTCAGTCTGCGGGCGGCGTCCGGCTCCGGACCTCCGCTGGGGCGGACCGGCCGGTAGCGGGCCAGCCAGGTGACCAGCTCCTCGGCGGGCATCGGGCGGGCGTAGAACCACCCCTGGGCCGCGTCGCAGCCGGCCGCGTACAACATCCGCCAGGTCCGCTCGTCCTCGACGCCCTCGGCGACCACCCGCAGGCCCAGCGCGCCCGCCAGCTCGATCGTCGAGCGGACGATGGCCGCGTCGTCGGCGTCCTCGGCCATGCCCAGCACGAACGACCGGTCCACCTTCACCTCGGACAGCGGCAGCCGGCGCAGGTGTTGCAGCGACGAGTACCCGGTGCCGAAGTCGTCCAGCGCGATGGCCACCCCGATCTGGTGCAACCGGGAGATGGTGGCCAGCACCCGGCGCGGATCGGCCATCAACGCGCCCTCGGTGATCTCCAGTTGCAGCCGCTCGGCCGGCACCCCGTAGCGGGCCAGCCGGTCGGCGATCTGGTCGGCGATCTCGCCGGTGTGCAGGTCGCGCACACTGACGTTGAGCGCCGCGCGCAGCCCGATGCCGGCCGCCGACCACTTGGCGAGCTGCTCCACCACGTCGTCCACGACCCGCCGGGTGAGCAGCCGCATCACCGCGCTCTGCTCGGCGACCCGGATCAGCTCCTCCGGGTCGACCATGCCCCGACGCGGGTGCCGCCAGCGCAGCAGGGCCTCGACACCGACCACCTCGCCGGTCGCGATGGCGATCTGCGGCTGGTAGTACATGGTGATCTCACCGGCGTCGTCGACCGGCTCGCCGCCGTCGCGTACCCACCCGGTCGCCTCGATCACCCGCTCCCCCGCAACGGGCCCGCCGTCGCGCCCCGGACGGTGGTCGCCCGCCGGTGGCAGCGCGCCGCCGTTCGGCGAGCGACGCCCGTGACCGCCGGAACGCCGGTCCCGGCTCGGGCCCGGCCGGGTACCCGGAATCGTCGCGCGACTGTTGCGGCCCCGGATCGGGTCGGCACCGGTGGCGATCCGGTTGATCAGCTCATCGGCGTGCGCCAACTCGCCGTCGACGCGCCGACGGCGGGCCCACCACCGCCCGCCGGCCGGCGGCGTCGCGGCGATCACCGGCGCCGCACCGGCCGGCAGCGCCGCGCCGTCACCGCCGCGCACCTCGGCCTCCACCGCAAGGGGTACGTCTGCCGTCCGCTCCTCGTCGGTGTGGCTTGCCTCGTCGGCGGACGAGCCGGACTCGAGCACCCGGCGGAGGTCGGCGAGGAGCCCGAGACGCTCGGCCGAGTTGTGGTCGGACTCCGGCGCGTACACGGCGACCGTGTCGTTGCGGTGCTTGGCGTCGTACATCGCCACGTCGGCGTGCCGCATCAGGGTGGCGAAGTCCTCGCCGTGCTCGGGGAAGAGGGCGATCCCGATGGAACCACCGACGTCGAGCGGCAGTCCGTCCAACGGCACCGGCTCGGCCAACGCCCCGACCACACGATCGGCCAACTCGCGCGCCTGGCCGACATCGGTCAGCCCGGTCATCACGATGGCGAACTCGTCTCCACCCAGACGGGCGATCATCTGCGGCTGGGGCTCCACGTCGGTGAGCCGGGCGCTGACCTCGACCAGCAGCCGGTCACCGACGGCGTGCCCGAGCGCGTCGTTGACGTTCTTGAAGCGGTCCAGGTCGATGAGCAGCAGCGCCAGATGCCCGCCGGGCTCGCCGCGGGCGGTCCGCTCGGCGTGCAGGTGCACCTGCTCGGCCACCTCGGTCAGCAGCGCCTTGCGGTTGGGCAAGCCGGTCAGCGGATCGGCGTCGGCCAGATGCTGCTGCTCCACGGTCAGCCGGGCCATCCGGTACACGGCGAAGAGCGGCACCAGCACCAGCGGGATCAACGCCGCGCTGAGACGGGCGGCGGCGACCAGCACCGGGGCGAGCAGCAGCAGCGAGCCGGTGGAGAGCAGTTCGAAACCGACGCCCTGGCGGACGGTGGGCCACCAGCGGTCGCCGAAGCGCAGCCGCACCGCCCAGCTCACCAGGCCGTAGTTCACGACGAACCAGGCCAGCGTCGCGCCCCCGACGGCAGCCACGTCGGTCCAGTGCAGGTGTCCCCCGGAGAAGATGGTGCCCGGCCCGAGCTGGACGACGCCGTACGCGGCGGCGAGCGCGCAGGCGTACTGGCCGACGTTGAACGCGGTCCGCCACGCGGCGTTGCCCATCCGCCAACCGGAGACGATCACCCCGACGGCCTGCACCACCACCGCCGGGCCGAGCCCCCAACCGAGCAGGATCGCGAAGGTGAAGCAGGTGGACGGGAAGACCGCCGAGGTCTGCCGTCGCCCGGGTGGGACGAACGGGCGCGCGTCGCAGACCACCGCGAGCGCGGCCATCGTCCAGAACGCCACCGGCAGGCGGGACACCTCGTCGGGAAGCGTCGTGAGTGGACCGGCGGCGGTCAGCGCCGCCACCACGAGGATGCCGACGACGAAGGTGGCGAACGGCGCAGCCCGCCCAGGTGGGAGGGAGTTGCGCGGGTCGGCGACCTCCATCACACCTCCCGAGGAACGGTCGACGTGTCGGTGGGCACGTCGTGACCCAATGAAACGCCCTCGGCCCCGGGTTTCCCGGTATGACAGTCACGAATCGGTCGTAGTCGTAATTAAGTTGGTATACGCGGCGGCCACCCCGACGCGTGGCGGACTCAGCCCTCGACTCGGGCGACCTCCCGCGCGGCGTCCGGACCCGCGTCCAGCAGCAGCCGGAACCCGTCCTCGTCGAGCACCGGCACCTTGAGGCTGGCCGCCTTGTCGGCCTTGGACCCCGGGTTGTCCCCCACGACGACGAAGCTCGTCTTCTTGGAGACCGACCCGCTGACCTTGCCGCCCCTGCTCTGCACGGCCTCGGCGGCCTGGTCCCGGGAGAAGCCGGCGAGGGTGCCGGTGACCACGACGGTCAACCCCTCCAGCGGGCGCGGGCCCTCGTCGACCGCTTCCTCGGCCATCCGTACGCCCGCCTCGGCCCACTTGCGGACCACCTCGCGGTGCCAGTCGACCGCGAACCACTCCCGGATGCTGGCCGCGATGGTCGGCCCGACCCCGTCGACCGAGGACAGCTCCTCCTCGCTGGCCGCGTCGATGGCCTCCATCGAGCGGAAGTGCCGGGCCAACGCCTGGGCGGCCGTGGGGCCGACGTGCCGGATGGAGAGCGCCACGAGCACCCGCCACAGGTCGCGTTCCCGGGCGACGGCCAGGTTGTCGAGCAGCTTGACCGCGTTGGAGCCGAGGCTGCCGTCCTTGTTGACGAAGAACGGTGACCGGGACAGCTGGTCGGCGTCGAGCTGGAAGAGGTCACCCTCGTCGGCGATGATCTCCGCGTCCAGCAGCGCTGCCGCACCCTTGTAGCCGAGCACCTCGATGTCGAACCCGCCACGGCCGGCGAGGTGGAACACCCGCTCCCGGAGCTGGGCCGGGCAGCTGCGGGTGTTGGGGCACCGGATGTCGACGTCGCCCTCCTTGGACGGCGCGAGCGGGGTGCCGCAGGACGGGCAGCTCGTCGGCATGACGAACGGGCGGGCATCGGCGGGCCGCAGGTCGACCACCGGACCGAGCACCTCGGGGATCACGTCGCCGGCCTTGCGTAGCACCACCGTGTCGCCGATCAGCACACCCTTGCGCTCCACCTCGCGGGCGTTGTGCAGGGTGGCGAGCGCGACGGTCGAGCCGGCCACCCGCACCGGCTCGAGGACGGCGAACGGTGTGACCCGACCGGTACGCCCCACGTTGACGTCGATGTCGAGGAGCTTGGTGGTGACCTCCTCGGGCGGGTACTTGAAGGCGATCGCCCAGCGCGGGGCCCGGCTGGTCGAGCCCAGACGACCCTGGATGGAGACCGGGTCGACCTTGACCACCACACCGTCGATCTCGTGCTCGACGTCGTGCCGGTGCTCGGCGTAGTAGGCGATGTATTCCGCCACGCCGGACAGGTCCGGCACGACCCGCCAGCGGTCGCTGGTCGGCAGCCCCCACGCCTTCAGCGCCCCGTACGACTCGGACTGGGCCGTGGGCTGGAAGCCCCGACGGGCCCCGATGCCGTGCACCACCAGCCGCAGTGGCCGGGAGGCGGTGATCCGTGGGTCCTTCTGCCGCAGGCTGCCGGCGGCGGCGTTGCGGGGGTTGGCGAACGGGGCCCTGCCCTGCTCCACCAGACCCGCGTTGAGGTCAGCGAACGCGGCGATCGGGAAGTAGATCTCGCCCCGGACCTCCAGCAACTCGGGGATCGTCGGGAACTCGGCGGACGGCGTGAGCTGGCCGGGTACGTCCCGGATGCTGCGCACGTTGGCGGTGACGTCCTCGCCGGTGCGGCCGTCTCCCCGGGTGGCCGCCCGGACCAGCCGCCCGGCCTCGTAGGTCAGGTTGATCGCCAGACCGTCGACCTTCAACTCGCAGAGGTAGGGCACCGGCCCACCCGCGTCCCGCTCGACCCGCTCGGCCCAGGCTGCCAAATCCTCGTCGGCGAAGGCGTTGTCGAGCGAGAGCATCCGCTCGGCGTGCGTGACGGGGGTGAAGTCGGTGGAGAACGTGCCGCCCACCCGCTGCGTCGGCGAATCCGGCGTACGCAGCGCCGGAAACTCCTCCTCCAGCGCTTCGAGCTGGCGCAACTGCTTGTCGAACTCGGCGTCGGTGATGATCGGCGAGTCGAGCACGTAGTAGCGGTACTGATGTTCGGTCAGCTCACCGCTCAACGTGGCGTGCCGCTCCCGCGCCTGCGGCGTCGGCTCTGCGCCGGCCGCCGCCTCCTGAGCCCGGCTGACCTGCTGACCGATCTGCTCCTCGGACACCCCGCCACCTTCGGACACGCCTGCGACCTCCCTGATCACGCTACTAAGGCACGGTATCGGTCCGGGGTGACAATCCGCCGCCCACCCGCATGGAGGCCGGAACGCGGTCCGTTGATCGACTCCAGATCGCCGATATCGGGGTATCCGCGCGCCCGGATGCCCCCAGATCGGCGATCCCGAGTCGACCACGACGCACTACCGCGCGCCCGGCGCGTGCGCCCGCGCACGGGTGGCGGTGTCGCCAGCGGGCGACAGGGGTCATGACGTGCGAGGATCGCCGGACGAAGCGGCCGGCGCGCCGCCCTGACGTGGAGGTGGCGATGAACGAGGCGCTGCTCTGGGCGGTCGCGATCCTGCTGGCGGTCGCCGCCGGTTGGGCGTGGAACAGCTGGCGGCACCGGGCGGCCACGCGACGCTCGACCGACCGACGCTCGACCGACCGTCCCGGCCGGGGTGCCGCGACCGGCGGGGGCGGCCGTCGACCCGCGCCGCCGAGGCCGCGTGGCACCGACCGACCGGCCGGTACGACCCGCTCCCGGCAGACCGATCGGGCGGCCGACGCTCCGGCAGCGGGCGAGATCTGGTGGGCCGATGTGCCGTACGTCGACGGCAGCGGCTCGAAGGTGCGGCCCTGCCTGGTGCTCCGCGTCGATTCCCGGGGCGCGGACGTCCTGAAGATCACCAGTCAGGACAAGAGCGACCGGGACGACCACGTCCGGATCCCCACCCGGGAGTGGGATGCCGACGCCGAGCACGACAGCTACCTGAGCCTGACCGAGCCGGTCTGGGTCAGCCTCGCCGACTTCGCCGACCGCGCCGGCCGTTGCGACGCCGACCTGTGGCGCAAGGTCCGCAGCCTCCGCCATCTGCCCACCGGCTGACGCGAAGCTCAACCGGAGGCCATCCCGACCCCGCCGCATCACCCCAGACCGGCCGCGGCCGCGCCAGGCGGGCCAGGCCGCACGGGCTGCGCCGGACGGTCAGTCCCAGGCCGCGCCGAGGGTGGCGAGCTGGTCGGCGTACTCGATGCGGCCGGCCCACCCGGACGGCCAGGCGGCCATGCCGACGGCCGCGCCCACGAAGGCGCCGGCGAGGGCGGCGATCGAGTCGGAGTCGCCAGCGGTGGTCGCGCCCCGGGCCAGCGCCGCGACCGGGTCGTCGGCGTGGCGTACGGCGCAGAACAGCGCGGTGGCCAGCGCCTCCTCGGCCACCCAACCCTCCCCGGTGACGAGGCACGGGTCGTCGTCGTCCGGCTCGCGCAGGGCGGTCGTCAGCCGGCGCAGCGCCGCCAGGCACTCGTCCCAGCCGCGAGCGATGAACTCCTCCGGCGTGTCGACTCCCGGGCGTCGCCAGAGATCGCCCAGCCAGTCCTGGTGGTAGACCCGGCGTTGGGACCGCGCCCGGTCGGCGAGCACCGCCGGCAGTTCGGGCAACGCGACGCCACCACGCAGGGCGACGACCGCGTATGCGGTGAGTTCGCTGGCGGCCAACCCGGTCGGGTGGCCGTGGGTCATCCCGGCCTGCAACTGGGCCAGACCGGCCACCGTGTCGAGGTCCACGTCGAGCAGCCCCACCGGGGTCACGCGCATGTTGGCGCCGCAACCCTTCGAGCCGGCGACCGTCGCCTCCTGCCAGGGCAGCCCACGGTCCAGATCGGCGCAGGCGCGCAGGCAGGTCATCCCGGGGGCGCGGTTGTTGTCCGGGCTGACCGCCCAGGCCAGGAAGCGGCGTCGTAACAGCGGCTCCACCGCCTCCGGCGTGAGCGTCGGCGCGTCGTGCAGCGCCCAGCCCACCGCCAGCGCCATCTGCGTGTCGTCGGTGACCAGCGCCGGGTCGCCGGCCAGCTCACGCGGGCCGGTCGGACCGTAGCGGCGCTCGATCTCGGCGACGGTCAGGAACTCGGTGGGCTTGCCCAGGGCGTCGCCGTAGGCGAGACCGAAGAGCGAACCGGAGGCGCGCAGCGGAGGAGAGTGGATCACGGCGGCCATGGTGCCGTGCCGCCGCAACCCACGCCGTGCTCAGTCCCAGCAGAGGCAGAACGGGTGGCCCGCCGGATCGGCGTAGACGCGGAATCCCTCGCCCTCGCCGGGCAGCCGCCGAGCACCGAGAGCGAGTGCCGCCTTCTCCGCGCTCTCGATGTCGTCCACAGTCACATCCAGGTGGAACTGCTGCGGACGCTCCGGATCGGGCCAGGCCGGCGGCCGCAGGTTGAGCGCTCGCTGGAACGCCAGGCGAGGCTGGTGCCCGGGCGGCCCGCCCAGCACCACCCACTCGTCATCGGCGTCGTCCTCGCCCCCGAACACGGGGATGCCGAGCAACTCGGAGTAGAACGCCGCCAACGCCCGCGGGTCGGGGCAGTCGATCACCACTGAACGTAGCTGTCCAATCATGACCGTCATCCTGCCCAGCGGGTACGACAGGAACGTCACTCCTCGGTGAACCGTCGGCCGGCGTCCCGACAGGCAGCGAGCACCGCCCGGGCGTACTGCGGGGTGGCGCCGGCCAGGCCACACGCCGGGGTGACGACCACCTGCTCGGCGAGCTGCCGACGAGGGAAGCCGAGGCGGTCCCAGATCGTGCGTACCCGCTCGGCGATCTGCGCGGAGGTCGGTGCGCCACCGGCCGACGGCGGCCGGGTCGGCGCGGCGCCGGCCAACAGCCCGAGGCCGGCGTCGATCGCCTCGCCCAGCGGGTCCAGGTCGGTGACCAGGTCGAGATCGAGGGCGACCGCGACGGCCCCGGTGGAACGGATCAGCTCCAGCGGCACGTCCGGGGCACAGCAGTGCACCACAGTGGGTACGCCCACCGCGTCGACGACCGTACGCAGCAGGGCTGCCGCGTCGGCCGACTCCACCGCCCGGTACGCGCCCAGCCCGCTCTCGGTCGGCACCCGCCCGGCCAGCACGGTCGGCAGCGACGGCTCGTCCAGTTGCAGGACCACCGACGCCTGGGGCAGACGCCGCGCGACCGCCGCCACGTGCCCGCGCAACCCTTCGGCGAGGGAGCCGGTGAGATCGCGCACGGCGCCGGGGTCGCGCAGCAGCCGACCGCCGATCGGCAGTTCCAGCGAGGCCGCGAGGGTGAGCGGGCCACCGGCCTGCACCTTGATCGGACCGGCGTACCCCTCGGCCTGCTCGGCGAGCTGGTCCAGGTCGCGTTCCATCAGGTCCCGGGCCCGGCGCAGGTCACGGCCGGCACGCGGGGCTACCCGCCACCGCCCGGCGTACAGCTCGACGGGCAGCTCGACCAGCAGCCCGGCGCTGCGGCCGATCAGGTCGGCCCCCGGCCCTCTCCCGGGCAGCTCGGGCAGGTGCGGCAGCTCGGGAAGTTCGCCGAGGACCACTCGCTGGGCCTCGGCGATGTCGGTGCCGGGCAACGAACCGATGCCGGTGGCCGCACCGGCCGGCCAGGGCCACGCCTGATCTGTCACGGCCGAAGGCTATCCCGCGGGCACGCGGGCCGTGCGGTCAGTCCGTGATGGTCGCGGAGCCGAGGACGATGTCGCCGGCCGGGTCCGGCCGGTACGCCACGACGGCCTGACCGGCGGCGACGCCACGAACCGGTCGGCGCAGCTCGGCGTGCAGCATGTCGGCGTTCAGGTCGACGGTCGCCGGCACCACGTCGCCGTGCGCGCGTAGCTGCACCTCGCACTCGACCGGCGCGTCCGGGCGGGGCCCGCCGGTCCAGACCGGGCGGAGCGCCCGCACCTGGGAGACCTCCAGCGCCTCGGCCGGACCGACCGTCACCGTGTTGGTCTTGGGCGTGATGGAGAGCACGTAGCGCGGCCGGCCGTCGGCGGCGGGCCGGTCCAGGTGCAGGCCGCGACGCTGACCCACCGTGTACGCGTACGCCCCGGTGTGGCTGCCGACGACCGCGCCGGTGCTCGCGTCCACCACGTCGCCGGGTGCCTCGCCGAGCCGGCCGGCCAGGAAGCCGCGGGTGTCGCCGTCGGCGATGAAGCAGATGTCGTGGGAGTCCGGCTTATCGGCCACCGCCAGGCCACGCTCGGCGGCCTCCGCGCGAACCTGGGCCTTCGTCGAGTCGCCGAGCGGGAACATCGACCGGTCCAGCTGCTCACGGGTGAGGACCGCCAGCACGTACGACTGGTCCTTGGCGATGTCGACGCTGCGGCGCAGCAACCCGTCCGGGCCGAGCCGGGCGTGGTGACCGGTGACCACCGCGTCGAAGCCCAGGGCCACCGCCCGGTCCAGCACCGCCGCAAACTTGATCTTCTCGTTGCAGCGGAGACACGGGTTCGGCGTACGACCCGCGGCGTACTCGGCGACGAAGTCGTCCACGACGTCCTCGTGGAACCGGTCCGCCATGTCCCACACGTAGAAGGGGATGCCGATCACGTCGGCCGCCCGGCGGGCATCCCGGGAGTCCTCCAGGGTGCAGCACCCGCGCGCCCCGGTCCGGTACGTCTGCGGGTTGCGCGCCAACGCCAGGTGCACGCCGGTCACGTCGTGCCCGACCGCCACCGCCCGCGCCGCCGCCACGGCCGAGTCAACCCCGCCCGACATAGCCGCCAGGACTCTCACCAGCGAACCCCCTCCCCCACCCACCAACCAACCAACCCTATCCACCCCCACCCCCACCCCCCACCCCCCAGGCCCCCAGCCCCCACCCCCAGGCCCCTCAACCTGTCGATCATGAAGTTATCGCCCCGACACGCCGATCAGCAGGGCAACAACTTCATGATCGACGGGGACAACCGCCCGGGACCACGCCGGGGACGGGGGCCGGGGGTTTTCAGCGGAGGGTTCGGTGGGCGGCGGCTCGGCGGGCTCTTTCCACCGCTGCCGGGAGGGCCGCGACGAGGGCGTCTATGTCGGCCTGGGTGCTGGTGTGGCCGAGGGTGAACCGCAGCGAGGAACGGGCGCGGTCGTCGTCGGCGCCCATCGCCAACAGCACGTGCGACGGCTGGGCGACCCCGGCCGAGCAGGCCGAACCCGTCGAGCAGGCGATGCCGTGGGCGTCGAGCAGCAGCAGCAGGGCGTCGCCCTCACAGCCCGGGAAGGAGAAGTGCGCGTTGCCGGGGAGCCGGTCGGTCGGGTCACCGTTGTAGATCACCTCGGGCACCGCCCGGCGGACGCGCTCGATCAGGTCGTCGCGCAGGGCGGCCACCCGGGCCGCGTACTCCTGCTGGCCCTTGACCGCCGTCTCGACGGCGACCGCGAAGGCGACGATGCCGGCGGTGTCCAGCGTGCCGGAGCGGACGTCGCGCTCCTGGCCGCCGCCGTGCAGCAGCGGTACGGCGGCCACGTCCCGGCCGAGCAGCAGGGCGCCCACCCCGATCGGACCGCCCAGCTTGTGCCCGGTGACGGTGAGCGCGGCGGCCCCGCTGGCGGCGAAGTCGACCGGCACCTGGCCGACGGCCTGGATGGCGTCGGTGTGGAACGGCACTCCGTGCTCGGCGGCGACGGCGGCCAGTTCGGCGATCGGCTGCAGGGTGCCGACCTCGTTGTTGGCCCACATCGCGGTGACCAGGGCCACCTGGTCGGCGTGCGCGTCGAGTTCGGCGCGCAGGTCGTCCGGGTCGAGCCGACCGGTGGAGTCCACCGGTAGCCAGCCGACCTCGGCGTTCTCCTGCTCGACCAGCCAGTCGACCGAGTCGAGCACGGCGTGGTGCTCGACGGCGCTGGAGATGACCCGTCGACGGTCGGGGCCGGCGGACCGGCGGGCCCAGAAGATGCCCTTGACCGCCAGGTTGTCGCTCTCCGTGCCACCACCGGTGAAGATCACTTCGGAGGGCCGGGCGCCCAGCACCGCGGCCACCCGCTCGCGCGACTCCTCGACCCGGCGACGGGCACGACGACCGGCCGCGTGCAGGGAGGACGCGTTGCCGACCTCGCGGGCGGTGGCGACGTACGCCTCCAGTGCCTCGTCGAGCATGGGAGTGGTAGCCGCGTGATCCAGGTAAGCCATCACCCTTCAGCGTACGGCCGATGCCTGGGGAGGCGAATGCCGGAGGGGACTCCACGCTACGTGCCGGGGTGGGACGGCCACCCCGGCACGAAGCGGACGCCGCCCCCTCAGGCGGGTACCGCCGTGACGACGATGTTGTCGCGGTACTTGCGGGCCTTGGCGTCGAACGGACCACCGCAGGTGATCAGGGTCAGCCGGGGCTTGCCGTCCCGGGCGAAGTACCGGTCCAACGGGATCCTGGTCTTGGCGTACTCCTCCCGGGCGACGACCTGGTAGCGCCGGGCCCTGCCGTCGCTGCCGGTCGCGGTCAGGGTGTCGCCCTGGTCCAGTTCGCGCAGCCGGAAGAACGCCCCCTTGCCCTGCGTGGCGCTGTCCACGTGCCCGGCGATGACCACCGATCCGGCATCCGCTTCCAGGCCGGGGCCGTAGCGGTACCAGCCGACCTGGTCGACGCTGGGGGGCACCTCGAACTCGTTGGTGCGCGCGTTGATGCCGACCGCGTTGACCGTGGCGGTGACACCGATCTCCGAGATGACCAGCCGGACCGGCGGGACGATCTCCGCCCCGGCGGGCAGGTCACCGGCGATCACCGGAACCGGAGGGACCGCAGCGGTCGGCGCTGCGGTGGACGGCGAGGCGCTGGCCAGCGCGGTCGCCTCCTGGACGCCGACGTTCCCGGCCGGCTGGGAGTTGCACGCCACCAGGGTGGCGACGGTGAGCGCGGCAACGCCGGCGGCCAGGGCCGCCAGCGCGCCGCGGTCGCGCACCGTCACCTGCGGCCGGTCCGCGCGGTCGCCATCCGCGCCCCGCCGGCAACGAGCAGGAGTACGCCGGCACCGGTGAGCACGTACCACCAGGTGCCCATGCCGGTACCCGCCTGGCCACCGTCACCGCTCGGAACGCCGCCCGGCGCGGAGTGCAGGCCGGTGATCGTCTGGGCCACCACGTCGAGGCTCTTGCCCTCGGCGGAGCCGATCGCGTAGACGATCGTGGCGGTGCCCTCGGCGAGGTTGAGGTCCGCCGGGCCGATGGCCACGGTGTCGGTGCCGGCCAGCACCACGTCCGCCTTCACCTTGCCCGCGTCGACGTCGCCCTTGGCCTCCTTGGGGTTGGTCAGGCCCTTGAAGACCGGGGTGCCGCCGGCCCGTACGTCGACTGCCGGAGCGGCTGCGGTGTGCCGGACGATCAGCCGCGCCTTGCCGGCGTCGACTGTGGAGACGTCGTTCACGAAGGGCGTGATCTTCGGCTTGCCGGCGGCGTCGAGGTGCGCGGCGAGGCTGATGTTCGCCCCGCCCGGCACCTTGGCGTCGTCGACCTTGAGGATCGCGCTGCCGACCGGCTCGCCGGGCTTGGTGAGGGCGATGTCGTACTCGCCCTCCTTCAGGCTCAGCGGGCCGGCCACGTCGCCGGGCTTGAAGTTGTCGAGCGTCTTCTTGCCGTTGACGTAGACGTCGACAGGGGTGTCCGGGATGCCGTGGACGACGGAGACCTTCGACGTGGCGGCGTAGGCGGGGGTGGCGGTGAACGCGCCGACACCGGCGAAGGCCAGCGCGGCGACGGCGCCGCCCGCGGCGACCCGACGGAAGTACGAGAGCTGCATGTCTGCCTCCTGGTGATTGATGCTGATTCGTCAGGCCTGGCTTGCAGAACGGGTTACGCCGGCTCCGCGACGGGTGGATGCGCTCTCGACGCGATTTCTTTTCTTCGCCCCGACCGCATCCGGAGCACCCGCGGCGGACGAAGAGCAGGTGAGATGACTTTGACCGGGAAAGTGGGGCGAGGGCTGTGGCAGCTACAGTCGGGCATGCCCCATCGAAGGTGGGCCGCCCCGTGACGGCGCTGCCCCCGCAACCCGACCCACCGACGGACGACCTCGCGGCCCGCTTCCGTGCCGGTGACGAGACGGCGCTACGTGAGGCGTACGACCGCTACGGCCGTGCCGTCCACCACCTGGCGACCTCGATGCTGGCCAACCGGGCCGACGCCGAGGACGTGACGCAGGCGACATTCGTGGGCGCGTGGCTGGGCAGGGACACCTTCGACCCGGCCAAGGGCTCGTTGGTCGGCTGGCTGCTCGGCATCGGCCGGCGCAAGGTGATCGACCGGATGCGGGCCTCGGCGCGGGAGACACGGGTGGTGGAGACGATCCAGCAGCTGCCCGAGCAGGCGCAGACCGGTCCGGACCCGGATCGGGTGGTCGATCGGCTGGTGATCGCGGACGAGCTGGCGCGCCTACCGGACGATCAGCGACGCATGTTGGAGTTGGCCTTCTACGACGACCTGACCCACCAGCAGATCGCCGCGGTGACCGGGGTGCCGCTGGGCACCGTGAAGAGTCACATCCGGCGCGGCATGGCGAGCTTGAAACGCAGATGGGAGGTGGATGGTGCAGCACCTGGAGCACGAGCGGCTGGTCTTTCTGGCGCTCGGTGAGAGCGATGCGGACAACGGGGAGAGCACCCACCTCGACACCTGCGCGCACTGTCGTGCGGAACTGACGGCCCTGCGGCAGGTGGCCGGGCTCGGCACCGAGACGCAGGGGCTCGGTGACCTGCCCGACCCGCCGGAGCACATCTGGCAGGGCATCGAAGCCGAGATCCGGGCGGCCGAGGGCGCCGAGGGCCACGCACCCGTGGCGGTGCTGACCGGCGTCGACCGGCAGCAGGTGCCCGGGCAGACCCGCGCGATTGCGACCGAGGCGGTCACCCGGCTGGACCCGCCGCGCCGGCCCCGCCGGGGTCGGGGCTGGTCCCGCTGGGCAGCCACGGCGGTGACCGCCGTGGCGGCGGCGGCGATCGGTGTCGTGGGCACGATTTCGGTGCTGCGGCCGACCGAACCGGAGCCGGCCAAAACGCCGTCGGTGCTGGCCAGCGCCCCGTTGGCGGCGTTCGGCTCGACGCCGAAGTCGGCCCAGGGCGACGCGCGGGTCCTGCAAGGCGGCCAACTACATCTACATGTGGCGAATCTCCCGCGCGTGCCGGGGTACTACGAGGTCTGGCTCATCAACCCGACGACCATGGAGATGTTCTCGATCGGCACCCTCGGTGGCGACGCGGACGCTCTGCTGCCCCTACCCCCGAACGTCGACCTCAAGAGCTACTCGGTGGTCGACGTGTCCGCCGAGCAGTACGACAACAACACCCGCCACTCCGGCGACAGCCTGTTGAGGGGCACCCTGACGGGCTGATCGGCGGGCCGGCTCAGCTCCCCGGCCCGCCGATCAGCTCCCCACGAAAAAGTGGCCGCCCGGTTCCGGGCGGCCACTTTTTTCGTCACCTGCTCACTTGCGCTTGCGGATCTCCTCGGCGGCCTGCGGGACGATCTTGAACAGGTCGCCCACCACGCCGAAGTCGGCCAGCTCGAAGATCGGTGCCTCGCCGTCCTTGTTGACGGCGACGATCGTCTTCGAGGTCTGCATGCCGGCACGGTGCTGGATGGCCCCGGAGATGCCGAGCGCCACGTAGAGCTGCGGGGAGACGGTCTTGCCGGTCTGACCCACCTGGAACTGGTGCGGGTAGAAGCCGGAGTCGACGGCCGCCCGGGACGCGCCGACGGCACCGCCGAGCAGGTCGGCCAGCTCCTCGACCAGCTTGAAGTTGTCGGCGTTGCCGACGCCACGGCCGCCGGAGACGACGATGCCGGCCTCGGTCAGCTCGGGCCGGGAGCCCTTCTGCTCGGCGACCCGCTCCACGACCCTGGCCAGCTTGTCGGTGTCGGCGACCGACACGGTGAGCTGCTCGATCGTCGGGGTGGCCGCCGCCGGGGCGGGGGTGACCGAGTTGGGGCGGACGGTGACCAGCGGCAGCCCCTTGGTGACCTTGGACTTGACGATGGTGGAGCCGGCGAAGGCGACCTGGGTGGCGGTGCCGTCGGCGTCCAGGCCCACCACGTCGGTCAGGATGCCGTTGTCGAGCTTGACGGCGAGCCGGGCGGCGATCTCCTTGCCCTCCTGGGCGGAGGCCAGCAGCACGGCGGCCGGCTGCACCCGCTGGACCAGCTCGGCCAGCACGGTCGCCTTGGGAGCCACCAGGTGGCCGTCGATGTCGTCACTCTCGGCGGCGTAGATCTTCTCCGCGCCGTACTCGCCCAGCTTGGCGCTCAGCGCCTCGGCAGCGCCGGGGCCACCGAGCACCACCGCGCTCGGGGTGCCCAGCTCACGCGCGAGGGTGAGCATTTCGAGAGTGACCTTCTTGACGCCGAATTCCCTGGTGGCTTCGACGACGACGAGAACCTCGGACATGTCTTCAGCCCCTCTCACACGAACTTCTCGGTGGCGAGGAACTCGACCAGCTTGACGCCGCCCTCGCCCTCGTCGGTGATCTTGGCGCCACCGGAGCGCGGCGGACGCTTGGTGTGCTCGACGACGGCACTGGTCGCACCGTCGAAACCCACCTCGGCCGGGGCGACGCCGAGGTCGGCCAGGGAGAACGTCTGCACCGGCTTCTTCTTGGCGGCCATGATGCCCTTGAAGGAGGGGTAGCGCGGCTCGTTGATCGTGTCCCACACGGAGACCACGGCCGGCGTGGAGGCCGTGACGACCTCGTAGCCCTCCTCGGTCTGCCGCTCGACGGTCAGTGTCGCGCCGTCGACGGTGAGCTTGCGGGCGCCGGTGAGCGCCGCGACGCCGAGCCGCTCGGCGATCATGTGCGGCATGACCTGGACTCGGCCGTCGGTGGACTCGGCGCCGCAGATCACCAGGTCGGCGTTGAGCTGACCGAGGGCGGCGGCGAGCACCTTCGAGGTGGCCACCGCGCAGGAGCCGTGCAGGGCGTCGTCCACCACGTGGACGGCCTTGTCCGGGCCCATGGAGAGCGCCTTGCGGATCGACTCGGTCGCCCGGTCCGGACCCATGGTCAGGATGGTGACCTCACCGCCGTGCGCTTCCTTGATCTTCAGCGCCTCCTCGATGGCGTACTCGTCCATCTCGTTGATCACGTTGTTCGCCGAACCGCGGTCGACGGTGTTGTCGTCATTGCGCAGGTTGCGGTCCGCGCCCGAATCAGGCACCTGCTTGACGAGTACGACGATGTTCATCGCGCTTCGACGACCCTCCTGTGTGGTGTTGCGATTGGCTCGCCCGGTCTGGGCCGCAGCCTCGCGTGTCGGTCGACGCCCGGTCAACCGTGGGCTGCTGTGCAGTTGCCCACGCCCGCAATGTTACCTGCCAGTAGGTTACTGCCGCCGGGCACGCAGAGTGACACAGGTCACCGGTACGGCGTGGTCAGGCCGGGTCGGCCAGCGCGCCCCGGATCTGGTCGATGACCGCGGCCTCGGTGGGGACCACCCCGTCGTGCGCGTGGGCCACCCGGTCCGCGGCGTTCAACACCACCGACCGGTACGCCTCGACGTCGGCCGGGGACTTCTCCCGCAGGATCCGTACCGCCCGACCGAGCGCCGGCAGCACCACCGACTCGATCTCCAACTGGGAGTCCCGGGGCAGGCGGGGCAGCGGGCCGGTGGTCAGCGCGTCCTTGACCACGCCGCTCGCGTCGGCCAGCGCGCCGGAGGCGGCCACACTCTCCCGGATCACGCCCAGCATCCCCGGGTCGGCATTCGAGACCAGGAAGACAGCGCCGAACGCGCCCGTCTTGAGAGTCAGACGCTCCTCGTCGGTCAACCGCTGCTCCATGATCACGGAGTGTAGACGTACGGGGTGGTGGTGGTGACTGCTACGAGGCCGAGTCGCTGGAGGATCGGCCGGCTGTCCTCGGAACAGTCGACCTGCACGAGCGTCCGACCCCGCTGCTCGGCCAGCCGCGCCCGGTAGTTGACCAACGCCCGGTAGATGCCCTTGCGCCGCCACTGCGGCAGGGTCGAACCGCCCCAGAGGGTGGCGAAGCCGGTGTTCGCCGGGAACCGCACCCAACCGGCGCTCACCACAGTCCCGTCCGCCTCGGCCACCACCACGGTGATCGAGTTCGGGTCGGCGTCGATCTCCTTGGCCAGACCCGTCACCAGGTGCGAGCGGTCCGCCTGCCAGACCTCCTTCTCCATGGCGGCCATCCGCTCCAGGTCCTCGCGGGCGGTCACCTCACGCAGGCGTACTCCCTGGGGGGTCACCGGCAGTGCGGCGGCCAGCGGCGCGACCGGCCCGACCACGACGGTCTCCCGGTCCTCCGGCACGAAGCCGGCGGCGCGCAGCCGGTCCGCCAGGTCGGCCGGCTCGTCGTGCTCGTTGAGCTTCCACTCCACCGACTGGCCGCGCTCGCGGAACAGCGCCACCTGCCGGGCGATCAACTCGTCCAGCGCATCGCCGGTCAGCCCACCCAGGTCGCGGTAGGTGAGGAAGCCGCCGGCGTCGAGCCCGGTGATCCGCACGAGCGGACCGTCCCGCTCGACGGTCACGCCGGCCGGCACCGGGTCCGGGATCTCTGGGCGGAGCTGGTTGTCGTAGGCGGCGCGCAGGGTGTTCACATCAAGATCGGTCACCGGACCAGGCTAAGGCGTGGGGGAAGCGGATAATCTCCCAGCGTGTGGGAAGCGATCAGGCGCTGGTTCGACCCGGCGGAGGCGCGCGCCGTCGGTGAGACACCGGACTACCGGTTCTCCCTCGCCAACGAGCGGACCTTCCTCGCCTGGTTGCGCACCAGCCTCGCGCTGGTCGGCGGCGGGCTGGCCGCCGCACAGTTTCTGCCGCCGCTGCCGATGAGTCACCTGCGGGAGGTCATCGCGGTCGCGCTGCTGCTGCTCGGCGGCACCGTTGCGATCCGGGCGGTCGACCACTGGGCGCGTACCGAACGGGCCATCCGGCTCGGCCGGGAGCTGCCCGCCTCCCGCTTCCCCGCCGTCCTCGCCCTCGCCGTGGGCGCGGGCGCCGTCCTGCTGGTGCTCGCGGTCCTGGCCCGGGCCGTCGGGGGACGGTGAGCGCCGGACGCGATCCGGGGCTGCAACCGGAGCGGACCCGGCTGGCCTGGCGGCGCACCCTGCTGACGCTGACAGTGGTGACCGCGCTCGCTGTCCGGCTGGCGGCGAACGGCGGGCCGTTCGGCGCGCTGGTCGTCGGCGCTGCCGTGCTGGTCTGGGGTGCCCTGCTCGCGCTCTGCTGGCCGCGTGCCACAGGCGTCGGCGAGGCCCGCACCGGCGGTCGGACGTTACCGCTTGTCGCGCTGGGCACCGTCGGGCTCGCGCTGCTCGGCGTGCTGCTGACGATTCGCGGACTACGCTGACGGGACACCGTGCGCCATGATGGGTGCATGGCCCGGCTGTACGTTCTCCTCTTCCTGGCGCAGATCGTCCTCGCCGTCTGCGCGCTGATCAGTTGCCTGTCCGCCGAGGAGGGTCAGATCCGCGCCCTGCCCCGGATCGCCTGGGTGCTGATCATCCTGTTCTTCCCCCTGGTCGGGTCGATCGCCTGGTTCGTCGCCGGTCGGGAGCCCGGCGCCCCGGCCCGTCTGGCATGGCCGGGCGGCACCGGCGCCACCGAGCGGCAGCCCCGCCGCCCGCTCGCTCCGGACGACGACCCGGAGTTCCTCCGGTCCGTGCAGGACCGCGCCAAGAAGCAGGACGAGGAACTCTTCCGCCGCTGGGAAGAGGACCTGCGCCGACGTGAGGACGACCTGCGCCGGCGCGACGGTGAGCCACCCCGCGAGGGCGACCGCCCGGAGGTGTGAGTCGCCCTCGCGGGGCGACGGCGGCTTCCGGTGCGACTCAGGCCAGGTTCGACGAGCGGGGGTACGCGTCGGTCGGGTCGGTGAGCACGTTGACCAGGTACGGCACTCCGGAGTCGAACGCCCGTTGCAGCGCCAGCGCGAGGTCGGTGGCCTTCGCGACGGTCTCCCCCGCACCGCCGAGCGCGCTGACCACCGTGTCGTAGCGCAGCTCCGGCTGGAGGTCGGCGGCGACGTCGTAGCCGTACATGGCCCGCATCGGGTGCTTCTCCAGCCCCCAGATGCCGTTGTTGCCGACGACGATCACCACCGGCAGCTTCTGGCGGACCAGCGACTCGACGTCCATCAGCGAGAATCCGGCCGCGCCGTCGCCCATCAGCACACAGATCTGCCGGTCCGGGTGGCTGACCCGGGCGCCCATCGCGTAGCCCATGCCAGTGCCCAGGCAGCCGTACGGGCCCGGGTCCAACCAGGTGCCGGGCTGCGACGGCTCCAGGTAGCGCCCGGCGTACGAGACGAAGTCACCGCCGTCACCGATGGTGATCGCGTCCGGGGCGAGTGCCCGGCGCAGCTCGCCGTAGATGCGGGCCGGCCGGATCGGGTCGGTCTCGGCGGCCATCTCGGCGGCGTCCCGCGCCTTCGCCGCGTCCTCGGCCACCCGCAGGTCGGCGACCCAGTCGGTGTGGTCGGCCCGGTCACCGGCGTGGTCGGCCAGCGCGGAGAGAATCAGCCGCAGGTCGCCGGCGGGGGCCACGGCGGGCTGCACGTGCGTGGCGCGCTGGCTGGGCGCGTCGACGATGTGCACCACCTTGGCGTCACCGAAGTCGCCGAAGCTGAGCCGGAAGTCCAGCGGGGTGCCGACCACCACGACGACGTCGGCGCCGGACAGCGCGGCGCGGCGGGCCTTGGCGAAGGCGAGCGGGTGCTCCGGTGGCAGCGAGCCACGGCCCATGCCGTTGGTGAAGACCGGCACCTGCAACGCCTCGGCGGCCTCGCGAAGCGCGGCCGCCGCGTCGCCGGCGTAGACGTCCGAGCCGGCGATGATGACCGGTCGCTGCGCGCCGGCGATCAGTGTGGCGGCCCGGCTGACCTCGTCCGGGTCCGGCTCGACGACGTCGACGCCGGTCGGCGCGGGCAGGTCCGCGTCGGCGACCGAGAAGACCGTCTCCAACGGGAAGTCGAGGAAGACCGGGCCGCGGTGCGGGGTGAGCGCGGCGTTGAGGGCGGCGTCCACCGCACGCGGGATGTCGTCGGTGCTGAAGACCGTCTCGGCGTGCTTGGTGACCGGGGCGACCAGCGGCAGGTGGTCCATCTCCTGGAGGCTGCCCGAGCCCCAACGGAACGCGGGCGCGCGACCACCGAGCACCAGCACCGGGGACGCGTTGAAGAAGGCGCTGGTCATGCCCGAGATGCCATTGGTGACACCCGGGCCGGCCGTGAGGACGGCGAGGCCGGGGCGACGCTGGAGCTTCGCCACCGCCTCGGCCGCGAAGACCGCCGACTGCTCGTGCCGCACGTCGTAGATCGGGAAGTCGGTCTTGTGCGCGGCGTCGTAGAGCGGAAAGACGTGGCCACCGGAGAGGGTGAACATCTCACGCACCCCGTGCGCCCGCAACGCCGCGAGTGCGAGTTCCCCGCCGTGACCTTCGATCCGCACCGTCATCGCCGCTCCTTCTCGTCGAACCTGGCCGACGTCACACGCTACTGGCCGGTAGGCACAATGTGAACCGTTCTCGGTTCGCCGTCGGCCCAGTCGTCAGCGACCGGTGAAGTCCGGCTTACGCTTCTCGACGAACGCAGTCATGCCCTCGCGCCGGTCGTCGGTCGCGAACAACGCCGCGAAGAGCTGACTCTCCCAGGCCAGGCCCGAGTTCAGGTCCATGTCCAAGCCGCCGTCGACCGCCAGCTTCGCCGCGCGCAGCGCCTGCACAGGCCCGTTGAGGTACGGCGTGACGAGCGCGACCGCCGCGTCGTACACCTCGCCGACCGGTACGACCCGGTCGGCCAGACCGATCCGCAGCGCCTCCTGGGCGTCCACCATCCGCCCCGACATGATCAGATCCTTCGCCCGCGCCGGACCCACCAGACGGGCCAGCCGCTGCGTACCGCCCGCGCCGGGGATGATCCCCAGCTTGATCTCCGGCTGGCCGAGCTTCGCGTCCTCGGCGACCACCCGCCAGTCACAGGCCAGCGCCAGCTCGCAGCCGCCGCCGAGGGCGTACCCGGTGATCGCGGCAACCACGGGCTTCGGAATCCGGGCGATCGCGCCGAGCGCGCTGGACAGGGCCGCCGCACGATCAGCCATGTCCACGTAGGACATGTCGGCCATCTGCTTGATGTCCGCCCCGGCGGCGAAGACCTTCTCCCCGCCGTACACGATGACGGCACGGACCTCGGGATCGGCGGTGGCCGCCGTGGCGGCCGCGCGCAGCTCCTCCTGCACCTGCGTGTTGAGCGCGTTCATCGGCGGCCGCTCCAGCCGGATCGTGCCGATGCCATCCCTGGTCTCCAGCCGAACGAACTCGCCCACGCTGCCCCCACTTCCTCGTCGAAGTCGCGTGCCAACCTTACGACTCGGCTCGTTGGGGTAAGTACTGTGGTGTCAGCCCCTCGGGCGGGAGTCCAGCCATGATCACTTTTTACGACGACAGGTCGGTATGGGTCACCTCCACCGCTGTCCAGGTCGACGGCCGCAGCTACTCGCTGACCGAGATCACCATGGTCTGGCACCGGCGCGGCAGCCGCTCCTGGCGCGTGCTCGCCGGGCGGGGCGCGATCGGCGCCGCGCTGGCCGGTCCGCTGATCGCGGCGGTACTCGGGATCGGCGTGGCCGTCTGGCTGCACCGATCACCCACCGTGACGATCGCGATCGTGGGCGCCTCGGTGCTGGTCGGGCTGGCCGTCGGCCCGGTCGCCGACTTCCTCTTCGAACACCTGGACCGTTCGTACGCCAAGGGCAGCCGCCAACTGGAGATCTGGGCCCGCTGGCGGGGGCAGCCGGTACGCCTGCTGCGCACCGGCGACGCGCTGCGCTTCGGGCAGATCTACCGGGCGGTGCAGCGCGCCATGGAGGCGACGCAACCCGTCCGCCCCGCCGCTCGACGCTAGCCCGTCCCGCGCGGGGTTGCCTGCCGGTGGTTAGGCTTAGTGATGACCCTCTATTACCGGGACGACGCGGTGCAGGTGACATCCGAGTCGATCCGGGCGGGCGGTCAGGTGATCGCCCTGCGCGACGTGACGTTCGTCTGGCATCAACGAGGGCCGAAGACCCTCGCCGTACGCGGCCGGTTGCTGGGACGCGGCGTACTGGTCCTGCTGCTGTCGCTGCCACCCCTCGTGGCACTGGTCTGCGTGGTCTCGCTGGCGTGGTCCGCGCAGGACCGGGGCAACTGGCAGTTGGCGCTGATCATCCTCGCCGCCTGCGCGGTGGGGGCTCTGGCGCTGGCGCCCTTCCTGGAGATCCCCCTCGGTTGGCTGGACCGCTCCTACGAGCGCGGCAGCCACGTGCACGAACTGTGGGTACAGCACCACGGTCAGGAGCACATGCTCCTGCGCACGCCGGACGCGCTACGGTTCGGGCAGATCTACCGGGCCGTGCAGCGCGCCGTCGAACAGCAGGGGGACCATCGATGACCACCCGACGCGGTGAAGCCGTCGCCCTCGCCGGGCTGCTCGCCACGGCCGGCGTCACCCACCTGCTGCGCCCCGGCTACTACGACCCGATCGTGCCGCGTACGCTGCCCGGTCCGGCCCGCCTCTGGACGTACGCCAGCGGGTTCGCGGAACTGGCGGTGGCCGCGGCGGTGGCGCACCCGGCCACCCGGCGGACAGGCGGCCGAGCCGCCGCCGCGCTGTTCGTCGCCGTTCTGCCGGCCAACGTCAAGATGGCGGTGGACTGGCGACACCGGCGACCGACGAGACGGGCGATCGCCTACGGGCGGGTGCCGATGCAGATACCACTGATCTGGTGGGCGCTGCGCGTCGCCCGCGCCGGCCGCTAGACGAGTAAGTCCTCACTCACGACAGGGCTGGGGCTGCGGCGAAGGGCGCTCGTCATCCGCTGTGGCTGCTCACCGTGTCGATCTGCTGGTGAGCGGTATACCTCAGAGGTATGAATATGACGCTGAGGTATACCGCTGACGACCGCATCCGCTCCCAGGGAGGTGACCGAGAGTCACCGTCGGCCCTCGGCTACGCCCACCGCCCCCGGTGAAGGTTAGGAATTGCTCGTCTAGGGTCCGCGGCCCGCGTACGAGCGGCTGTGGCAGGACCGACGCACACTTGGCCCCATGGCACTTCCCCTCCCCACACCCACCGCGGTGGTCGGCCTGACCCGCTCCGCTCTCGACCAGGCGCTCGGCTCGGCCGCCTCGTTCGCCGCCGTGCCCGCCCGCGCGTTCGCCGTGCTGGACGGCGTTGAGGCGCTGCTGACCAGGATCAACGGCGTGGTGGATCGGATCGAGACGACCCTGGACCGGACCGACGAGGTACTCACCGACGCCGAGGCGGCGGTCCGTGAAGTGGCGGTGATCAGCGCCGCCGCGACCACCGCCATCGACACGGCCACCGAGGTGGCCACGGCCGCCGCCGTGGTGGTCGACGAGGCCGAGAAGGTCGCCCGTGTCGCGGCAACGGTGGTCGCCGAGGCCGACGTGGTGGCCGGCACCGCAGCGGTCACCGTGGACACGGCCGCGCGGGCCGCGACCACGGCGGCGGAACTGCTGGCGGCGTACGAGCCGGCGCTGCGGCGGGCCGCACCGATGGCCGGCAAATTCGTCGAGGAGTTGAGCCATGAGGAGATCACGGCGGCGATCCACCTGATCGACGAGTTGCCCAAGCTCAAGGAGCACCTGACGGCCGACATCCTGCCGATCCTCGCGACCCTGGACCGGGTGGGGCCCGACCTGCACGACCTGCTCGACGTCACCCGTGACCTCAAGCTCGCCGTGGCCGGCATCCCCGGCCTCGGCATGCTGCGCCGACGGGGCGAGAAGCTGAGCGACGAACCCGCCGGCTGAACCCACGCCCGGTCCGGGTGGGCCGGGCTGGCTGCCGGATCAGCAGTCGCAGGTGATCGCCGCCGTCGGTGCGGTCAGGTCGTCGACGGGACGAACGTCGGGTCAGTCCGCTCTTTGTCTCCACCGGCAGGGGTCAGCTTCACCGCTAACGTGCCCGAGGGCCTGGACCGATGGCCAAGGTGACCGTGGCGTCGGACGGCATCGACGAGAACTGCGCAACCGGGGCCCGCCCGGTCCGATAGCCTGCCGGCATGAGTGACTGGCCCCCCAGCATCGACTGAGGGGCCTCCTCTGTGTCTCGTCAGGACTGCTTGGCGAAGCTGACGAACGCCCTCCAGGCTTGCGGGTCGAACGTGAGTGCCGGGCCGGACTGGTCCTTGCTGTCCCGCACACCGACGATGCCGGAGAGGTTGTCGGCCACCTCCACGCACTGCCCGCCGTTGCCCCCACTGCGGCTGCTCTTGCGCCACACGGCTCCAGTTAGGTCACTCATTGCTACATCTCCTTGGCGATCGTGGCTAATAGGTCGGCCGATCGGTCCGCATCGAGCGACAGACCTTCGAGCGCTCTCCATCGCACAGAGTAAGCCGCAACCTCTGCTGGCTTGTCGAGATACAAAGCGCCTGTCAGTGACTCGCTGTATACAGTCGTGGGCTCCGGTGTTCGGATTCCGATTGTTGGAAATTCCAGCATGACGAAACCACCGCCAGTCAAGGCGTAGTTGGGCGGCGCGTCCCGAGGCACGATGCGGATCGTCGCGATCTCGGCGGCTACCTGGTTGTGAAGGTGGCTGAGCTGGTCCGCCATGGCAGGGAACGGCCGGTGCAACACGCTCTCGTCCACAATGACCTCCAGGCCTGGAGGCTCCGGGTGCCTCCGCTTGAGGATCTTCTGGCGCTCCATGCGAAGCTCGACCAGGCGCCTGACCTCCTGCTCTTTCAGCTCCGGGTGCGACCGAAGCAGGTGTTCGGCGTAGGCCCGCGTCTGCAGTAGCCCAGGAAGTGAGTCCGGCTCCCAGTGACGCAGGCGCGACGCCGCCGACTCCATCCCGACGTACAGCTCAAACCAGGTCGGCAAGGTGTCGCCGTAGGCGTGCCACCAGCCGTTCACCTTGGTCTCAGCGGCCAGCGCGATCAGCGCCGAGGTCATCTCGGCGGACATGCCATACAGCACGCACATGGCCATCACGTCGCGTGCCTTGACCGCTGAGCCGCCGCCTTCGATCCGGTACATGGTGGACCGGGACCACTCCAGCGCCTCGCCGGCAGCTTCCAGGGAGAGTCCGGCCTCTTCGCGGCCCTGCTTCAGATACCGCCCGAGTTGTCTGCGCGGTATGGAAGATCCCGCATGGGTCATACGACCTCCCTGTCTCAGATTGGAGCAATCCATCCATCGATCCTGCGACTGATTCTCGCTGATTCGCGGGACTGGGACAACCAACATGACATGTGTCAACGTAAGTCATTGCACCATCACGCTCGGCGACGGAGGGTGTCCTCAAGGCGAACTTGCTCCACAGTGAATCGGCTGCTGTGGGTTCGCCGGGGCCGCTCCACCTCCCCCGTGGTGGAGCGGCCCGCACCGAGGATCCGGGGTCCAGGTCGTGGAGGGGATGAGTAGGTCGCGGCCTGGGCTCCCTCAGCAGGCAGGAGGGGCGCGATGTTCAGCGATGACGATGCCGACCTGGTCCGACCAAGGCACAGGCCGCACCGCTCGAAGCGCTTCCCTGGGGGCAGGCGATGCGCGTGCCCCTCCTGCCGCACCGCCCGCAGGCCCAAGCAGGCAGCGAGCACGCCCGAGCAGCCGGTCGCCGGCCATGGAACGCCACCTACCGCCGGTCCCGTACCGCCCTTCAACCCCTTATGGAACGCCCCGACGCAGATCCATTGGACGCTGGCCGCCGAGCTGATGGCCAGCAGTGGCCCTGCCCGGAGGCCCGGCTCAGGCTGAGGCGTGAATTCGAGGACAACGTCCCCGGCCTCACGATCTACCTGGCCGGCTTGTACTACGAGGCCACCACGGATCTCTACCGCCTGAACCCACACGACGGCCCTAGACGAGTAAGTCCTAACGACCCTGGGTGGTGGAGATAGACGAAGGGTGTTGAGGATCAGTTTTGTGACGACCGACCTCAACACCCTTCTG
>NZ_JBICTE010000015.1:0-130064 GCF_043197485.1 Micromonospora sp. NPDC049102
GTGCCACAACGCGTCCGGGCAGTACTTCTCCACGTCGCTCACACCAGCTCAACGAATGACCTTGCACTCCAACAACCCCAAACGACACACGGTCTGAGCCGGGGTACGACCTGTTCAGTCACGCCCGTGTCGCGCGTCGTCTCCGGCGATGACCTGCGGGATGACCTGTTCGACGATGGTCAGCAGCGTGGTGGTGAGCAGCAGGTGTACCTGGGCGCGGGTCAGCGCGCCACGCTGAAGCCATTCACGGGCCGTCGACGTGGCCAGCCCGCAGTACGCCCGGACCATCCCCCGCAATTCCTCGTGGTCCTCGGCTTCGTCGGCCAGCCCGACGGCGACGAGCATCCGGTCCGCGGCGACCTCCTCGGCCTCGGCGAGCACCCGCTCCACGTCGGCGTCGCCACCCATGCCCCGTGCGGTGACGGCCGCCAGCCAGGACGTGCTGTGCCGGGACACCACGTCGAGGAACCACGAGACGCTGGCGTCGACCCGCGTCCGCAGGTCGCCCTTGGGCAGCCGTTCGAGGGCGACCTCCGGGATCGTCACCATGACCCGGACGACCTCCAGATAGAGGTCCTTCTTGGTGCCGAAGTAGTGGTTGACCAGCCCTCGGGCGACGCCCGCCTCCCGGGCCACGTCGGTGGTCGACACGTCGGCGTACGGCCGCTCGCCGAACAGCCGGACCGCACAGGCCAGGATCTGGCCGCGCCGGGCGTCCGGCTCCAGCCGGCGACGGCGAGGAGCGGTCTCGACACTCATCTGCCCGACCCTAGCGGCAACTTCCAGGCCGGCCGCTGCCCTCGCACTGATCACGTGGAGTAATCAATTGACGCGACTCTCCATTGCTCATCAACCACTTGTCCAGAGTGCCGCTTTAGCCTGAGTAACGCCCCATCCTGGCGGTGTGCCCGAAGGGTCCGCCAGGGCACCACGGCCCGGGCCGACGGCCGGCACATCGGCTGGAACGCCCGGAGCATCGAGCAAGGGAGCACGATTGTGGTTTCTCGACGTCGAGTCCTCTACGGCGCGGCCGGCGCGGCGGTGGGCCTGTCGACCGCCGGCACGTTCGCCGGGTCGGCGGTGGCCGCACCGTCCACCGCCACCGAAGTGACGTCGCCGCTGGCCGCCCCGCGCGGGCGACTGATGAGCAGGACCGTGGTGACCTCTCCGGCCATCCCGCTGACCCACCTGTCCATCAGGCACGGCGGCCCCTCGGCGGCGGTGCGCCTGCGTACCGGCACGGTGTGGAGTGACTGGCTGGAGCTGAACGCGTGCCAGAACGGCCGCGACGGCGGCCGGGCCTCGGCCCGCTCGAACGTCGTGGTCGCCAACGGCGCCACCGCGTACGAGGTCCAGGTCGCCGACGGCTCCGACGCCACCGTGGCCGAACTGAACATGGTCGACGGGCCCCGGCGGACTGTTGCGAACCCGCAGACGAACAGCCTGCCGGTTCCGCGAGGTGGCCGAAAGCCGACGTACCTGCCCCGAGCCCGCTGGGGCGCTGACGAGTCGCTCCGCTTCGCCGACGACGGCAGCGAACTCTGGCCGGCCGAGTTCTTCCCGGTGCAGACGCTGACGGTCCACCACAGCGGCGTGTACGAGCACAACGAGGACCCGGACCCGGCCGCGACGGTCCGGGCCATCTACTACGACCAGTGCGTCCTGCAGGAGTTCGGCGACATCGGCTACCACCTGCTGATCGACGAGGCGGGACGGATCTACGAGGGCAAGTACTCCGACCCCGGCCCCCTCCCGGTGTACGGGCCGGGCCTCGGCAGCGACGGTCGACCACTCATGGTCAACGCGGCGCACGTCGGTGGCTACAACGCCGGCAACATCGGCATCTGCCTGCTGGGCCGGTTCACGTCCCGCCAGCCCAGCGCAGCGGCGCACCGGTCACTGGTGTTCGTCCTGGCGGGCCTCGCCGCCGCGGGCCGGCTCGCCCCCGGCGCGCGGACCAACTACGTCAACCCGGTCAGCGGTGCGAGTGGCAAGGTCGACGTCATCTCCGGTCACCGGGACTGGGCGACCATCGGGGCCGACCCGACCGAGTGCCCCGGCGACGCCTTCCACCCCTACCTCGGCGCTCTGCGTCAGGAGGTGGCGGTGCTGCTGAGTCAGTTCCCGACGCCGGCCAAGCACCACTGACAGGTCACCCGCGCCCGTTCCGGGTAGTGATCGCTTGATGCTCACCAGTTCAAGGAACGCTCTGGCAACTGGTGAGCATCAAGTGATCACCGGAGCCGTCGACGACGGACCAGGTGTCGGCCGAGGTGCCGCAGGTTTGACGTCTGGGAGTAGAGCGCCGCGTTGACGGGGTTGGGGTCGATCAACGCGTCGGGGGGCTTATTGACATGCCGCCAACAGGGCGCGAGGGTGATGGACATGTCCACGCCCGATGGCTCCCCCTCGCCCTGGCGCGAACCAGAGCACGACGACCTGGCCGAGTTGGCCCGCGCCTTCTTCACCAAGGAGGTGCTGCCGCACACCGACCGCCTGCTGGCGCAGGGGCATCCGGACCGCGGGCACTACCGGCGCGCCGGTGAGCTGGGGCTGCTCGGCCTGTCCGTCCCCCAGGAGTACGGCGGCGGGGGCGGCGACTTCACCCACGAGGCCATCGTGCTGCACGAGCAGGCGTACGCCGGGGAGGGCAGCCTCGGGTTGGCCGTGCACAGTGGAATCGTCACCGGCTACCTCGTGGCGTACGGCAGCGAGGAGCAGAAGCGGCGGTGGCTGCCCGGCCTGTGCAGCGGTGAGCTGGTGGGCGCGATCGCGATGACCGAGCCCGACGGTGGCTCGGACCTTCAGGCGATGCGGACCTGGGCGGTCCGTGACGGGGACGACTACCTGGTCAGCGGCGCGAAGACGTTCATCACCAACGGCGGCCTGGCCGACCTGGTGATCGTGGCGGTCAAGACCGACCCCGAGCAGCGGGCCTCGGGCATCTCCCTGCTGGTCTGCGAGGTGGGCGGTGACCCCGAGGGGTTCCGTCGCGGCCGGCTGCTGTCCAAGATCGGGCTGCACGCCAACGACACCGCCGAGCTGTTCTTCGACGAGTTCCGGGTGCCGGCGGCCAACCTGCTCGGTGGCGCGGAGGGGCTGGGCTTCGTCCAGATGATGCAGCAGCTTCCGCAGGAGCGCCTTGTCATCGGCGTCGGTGCGGTGGCGGTCATGGAGCGGGCGGTCGAGCTGACCGTCGCGTACGCCAAGGAGCGCACCGCCTTCGGCAAGCCGCTGATGGGGCACCAGAACACCCGGATGGTGCTCGCGGAGTGCGCCACCCGCACCCGGGTCAGTCGGGTCTTCCTGGACGACTGCATCGTCCGGCACACCCGCGCCGACCTGGACCTGGCTACGGCGGCGATGGCGAAGTCGTGGCTCACCGACGGGCAGTGCGAGGTCGTCGACAGGTGCCTCCAGATCTTCGGCGGCTACGGCTACACGACGGAGTACCCGATCGCCCGGATGTACGCCGACGCCCGCGTGCAGAAGATCTACGGCGGCACCAACGAGATCATGAAGGAGTTGATCGCCCGTGCCCTCTGAGGCGTACGTCTATGACGCGGTCCGCACCCCGCGCGGACGCGGCCGGGACACCGGAGCGCTGCACGGGGTCAAGCCGATCTCCCTGGTGGTGGGCCTGATCGACGCGGTGCGCGAGCGCAACCCCGGCCTGGACGTGAGCCGGTTGGAGGACCTGCTGCTGGGCATCGTCACGCCGATCGGCGAGCAGGGCGGTGACCTGGCGCGTGCCGCCGCGCTGCTCGCGGGGCTGCCGGACGAGGTGGGTGGGGTGCAGCTCAACCGGTTCTGCGCGTCGGGGTTGGAGGCGGTCAACTCCGCCGCAGCGCGGATCCGGTCCGGCTGGGAACACCTGTTGCTCGCCGGCGGGGTGGAGTCGATGTCCCGGGTGCCGATGGGTTCCGACGGCGCGGCCTGGGCCACCGACCCGCAGACCGCGCTGGCCACGTCGTTCGTGCCGCAGGGCGTCAGCGCCGACCTGATCGCCACGATCGAGGGGTTCACCCGCGACGACGTGGACGGCTACGCGGTGCGGTCGCAGGAGCGGGCCGCCAAGGCGTGGTCCGGGGGTCACTTCGCCCGTTCGGTGGTGCCGGTCCGCGACGGCAACGGGCTGGACATCCTCACCGTGGACGAGCACCCCCGCCCGGAGACCACCCGGGAGACGCTGGCCCGACTGACCCCCTCGTTCGCCACGTTGGGCGAGGCGGCCGGCTTCGACGCGGTCGCGTTGCAGAAGTTCCACTGGTTGGAGGCCATCGAGCACGTCCACCACGCGGGCAACTCGTCCGGCATCGTGGACGGCGCGGCGTTGGTGCTGATCGGCTCGGGCGAGGTCGGCCGGGACCTCGGCCTCACTCCGCGCGCCCGGATCGTCGGCGCGGCGGTCACCGGTGCCGACCCGACACTGATGTTGACCGGCCCGATCCCGGCCACCCGCAAGGCGCTCGCCGTCGCCGGGCTGACCCTCGACGACATCGACCTGTTCGAGATCAACGAGGCGTTCGCCGCCGTGGTGCTCAAGTACGTCCGTGACCTGGGCCTCGACCCCGAGCGGGTGAACGTCAACGGCGGGGCGATCGCCCTCGGCCATCCGCTCGGCGCGACCGGGGCGATGCTGCTCGGTACGGCGTTGGACGAGTTGGAACGCCGCGACCTGCACCGTGCCGTGGTGACCCTGTGCATCGGCGGCGGCATGGGCGTCGCCACCGTTCTCGAGCGCTGCTGACCGGGAGGACGACCATGACCGACACCATCCGGTACGAGCGCGGCCCCGACGGGATCGTCACGCTCACCCTGGACGACCCCGACCAGTCCGCGAACACCATGAACCGGGCGTACGTCGCGTCGATGAGCGCAGCGCTCGACCGGTTGGAGGTCGAACCCGACCTCGTCGGCGTCATCGTGACGAGCGCGAAGTCGACGTTCTTCGCCGGTGGCGACCTGCCCGAGATGATCAAAGCGACCCGCGCCGACGCACCTGCCCTGGCAGACCTGCTCACCACCATCAAGCGGGACCTGCGCCGTCTGGAGACGCTGGGTCGTCCGGTGGTCGCCGCGGTCAACGGCTCGGCACTCGGCGGTGGCCTGGAGATCGCGCTCGCCTGTCACCACCGCATCGCGCTGGACGCGCCCGGCAGTCGGCTCGGGCTGCCCGAGGTGACCCTGGGCCTGCTGCCCGGTGCCGGTGGGGTCACCCGGACGGTACGGATGCTCGGCCTGGCCGGTGCGCTGACCACGGTGCTGCTCACCGGCCGGCGGATGC
This sequence comes from Micromonospora sp. NPDC049102, assembly GCF_043197485.1. Classification (NCBI taxonomy): domain Bacteria; kingdom Bacillati; phylum Actinomycetota; class Actinomycetes; order Micromonosporales; family Micromonosporaceae; genus Micromonospora; species Micromonospora sp. NPDC049102. Next base: position 5,288 of record NZ_JBICTE010000015.1, read on the forward strand.
GACCGGCCGACGCCCTGGCCATCGGGATCGTCGACGAGGTGGTCACCACGCCCGCCGAGATGCTGGACCGGGCCCGCTCCTGGATCGCCGCGAACCCGCACCCACAGCAGCCGTGGGACCGGCCGGACTACCGGATGCCCGGCGGCACCCCGGCCAGCCGCTCGCTGGCCGCGCAACTGCCCGCGTTCCCGGCCACCCTGCGCAAGCAGCTCAAGGGGGCTCGGCTGCCCGCGCCCGAGGCGATCCTGGCCACCGCCGTCGAGGGCGCGCAGGTCGACCTGGAGACCGCCCTGACCGTGGAGACCCGGCACCTCGTCGGCCTGCTCACCGGGCAGGTCGCGAAGAACATGATCGGCGCGTTCTTCTTCGACCTGAAGGCCGTCAACGGCGGCGCGGCCCGACCGGGCGTGGACGTACCGCCGGTGCGGCGGGTGGCGGTGCTCGGGGCCGGCATGATGGGCGCGGGCATCGCGTACGCCTGTGCCACTGCCGGACTGGACGTGGTCGTCCGGGACGTGTCGCCGGAGGCCGCCGGTCGGGCCCGCGAGCACGCCGAGGCGTTGCTGGCCCGCCGGGTCCGCAAGGGCCGCGCCACCGAGGCGGACGCCAAGGCGGTGCTGGACCGGATCACCACCACCGACCGGGTGGACGCCCTGGCGGGCTGCGACGCCGTCATCGAGGCGGTCTTCGAGGACCCGGCCCTGAAGAAGAAGGTCTTCGCCGAGGTGTTGCCGGTGCTCGCACCGGCCGCGCTGCTCGCCTCCAACACCTCCACGCTGCCGATCACCGGGCTGGCCGAGGGGGCGGACCGGCCGGCCGACTTCATCGGCATGCACTTCTTCTCGCCCGTGGACCGGATGCCGCTGCTGGAGATCGTGGTCGGCGAGCAGACCGGGGACGTGGCGTTGGCGCGGGCCTTCGACCTGGGCCGACGGATCGGCAAGACCCCGATCGTCGTCAACGACGGCCGGGGCTTCTTCACCAGCCGGGTGATCGGCAGGTTCATCGACGAGGCGGTCGGCATGGTCGCCGAGGGCGTCCCCGCCGCGTCGGTGGAGCAGGCCGCTCTCCAGGCCGGCTATCCGACCGGGCCGCTGGCTCTGGCCGACGAGGTGAGCCTCACCCTCATCCAGCGCATCCGCCGCCAGTTCGAGGCCGCCAGCGACGAGTACCGGCCGCTGCCGGCGCATCGGCTCGTCGACGAGCTGGTCGACGCGTACGACCGGCCGGGCCGGGCTGGCGGGCGCGGCCTCTACTCCTACGACGGCGGCACCCGGAGTCGACTGTGGACGGGGCTGGCCGATCTGACCACCGATGCGGGGCGGGCGGTGCCGTTCACCGACCTCCAGGAGCGGATGCTCTTCGCCGAGGCGCTGGACGCGCTGCGCTGCCTCGACGAAGGGGTGCTGCGCACCGAGACCGACGCCAACATCGGCTCGATCTTCGGCATCGGCTTTCCCGCCTGGACCGGCGGCGTGGTCCGGTACGTCCGGCAGTACGCGGGTGGGCCGGCCGGCTTCACGGCCCGTGCCAGCGAGTTGGCCGACCGCTACGGCGACCGGTTCACGCCCCCCGGCGACCTGGTCGACCGTCTCGCCGCACCGGTCGGTGTCGTGTGAGCGTGGCGGGCGGGTCGTCGCGGGGTGGGCCGTTGGCCGGCGTGCGGGTGGTCGAGCTGGCCAGTCTCGCTCCGGCGCCGTTCGGCTGCATGGTGCTCGCCGACCTCGGTGCGGACGTGGTGCGGGTGGACCGGCCCGGCGGCCCGGGTGCCGGCCGGTTGGCCGCACCGAGCGGCGGCCCGTTGCAGCGCGGTCGGCGGCTCACGGCGCTGGACCTGAAGTCCCCGGCAGGTGTGGCGGACCTGCTGCGCCTCGTCGAGCGGGCGGACGTGCTCGTCGAGGCGTACCGGCCGGGGGTTGCCGAACGGCTCGGCTTCGGCCCGGACGTCTGCTGGAACCGCAACCCACGACTGGTGTACGCCCGCATGACCGGCTGGGGTCAGGACGGCCCGCTGGCCGCTCGGGCGGGGCACGACATCGACTACATCGCGCTCGCCGGTGCGCTGGAACCGATCGGCCGGGCGGGTGAGCGCCCGCACGCGCCGTTGAACCTGATCGGTGATTTCGCCGGCGGCGGCATGCTGCTGGCCGTGGGCGTGCTGGCCGCGCTGCTCGAACGGGAACGCTCGGGCGTCGGCCAGGTCGTCGACGCGGCCATGGTGGACGGTTCGGCGCTGCTCACCTCGTTCCTGCACGGGCTGCTCGGCACCGGCCTGTGGTCGGCTCCGCGCGGTCGGAACCTGCTCGACGGCGGGGCGCCCTTCTACGACACGTACGCCACCGCCGACGGCGGTTTCGTGGCGGTCGGGGCGCTGGAGCCGGCCTTCTACGCGGAGCTGTTGACAGGTCTGGGCCTCGCCGACGCGGACCTGCCCGACCAGTACGACCCGCGCGGCTGGGACGAGCTGCGCAGGCGGTTCACCGAACGGTTCGCCGAGCGGACGCGGGACGAGTGGACGGCGGTCTTCGCCGACCTGGACGCCTGCGTCGCTCCGGTGCTCGCTCCCGGCGAGGCGCACCGGCACCCGCACAACGCGGCCCGGGGGACGTTCGTCGAGGTGGCCGGCGAGGTCCAGCCGGCACCGGCACCGCGCTTCGACCGTACGCCGACGGACCCGCCGGTGCCGGCCCCCGACCCGGAGCGGGACGTCGCACCGGTCGAGGAGATCCTGACCGCCTGGCGGTAGATCCACCGCTGACCTGCGGGGCAGCCGGACGGTGGGGCGCGTTGGTACGGTCGTGCACCGACGGTGGATCGCGGACCGAGGGGGACGAGCATGGCGAGTGGGATCGATCCGTCCGGCCTGAGCCGTTCGCTCGAAGAGGCGATGCGCCTGCTGAGCCAGGCGTCGGGCGCGGTCGCGGCACAGTCCGGCGACGCGGACGGGCAGGCCGACGCGTCAGCGCCTTCCGCCGAGGAGATGGTGGGTCGGGGCACCGGCGGGGACGGCCTCGTCGAGGCGGAGGTCGCCGCCTTCGGGGCCCTGCGGAGCCTGACGATCGACCCGAGCCTGTCCCGGGCCGGCACGACCGTGATCTCCGAGTACGTCCTGGAGGCGGTGCAGGCGGCACAGGCCGACGAGCGTGCCCGCCGGGCCGAGGTGACGGCCGGGGCGCAGGTCGACAGCGCCGCCCTGACCCAGCAGCTCGAACGCGTCTCGGAGCAGGCGTTCCGCGGCTTCAACCAGATGATCGGTGACCTGGACGCGGCCACCCGCCGGATGGATCGTCGCTGAGCCATGACCGACGGAATCGAGGTGGACGTCGACGCGCTGCACGCCGCCGCGGCGTCGCTCGGGGCGACCGGGCAGCAACTCGGCGAGGCGGTCAGCGGCCTCGAATCGACGGTGAACGGCTCGGGTAACCCGTGGGGCGCCGACGAACCGGGGTCGCTCTTCGGCGCTGTGTACGTCGAGGTCCTGACGCATGCGCTCGACGTCTACCGGTCGATGGCCGACCAGTTGACGGAGACCGCGGAGAAGCTCGACCTCAGCGCCGACGCGCACGAGGCGACCGACCTCGCCAACGCCGAACTCTTCACCGGGCGAGCATGAGTGCGGACCGGTGGAAGGGCCACGTCAACGGGATCCTCTACGGGGTCCAGTTCGACAGGTCGCTCGACGACGCGGTGGTGACCCGGGTCGTCGAGGGCGTCGCCGCCGGGCTCTACCCGGGCGACCGGGCCGAGACCCGGGACGCACTCGACCAGGCGCTGCCTTACGAGGGCCCCCTCAACGACCAGGCCGGGACGCCGCACAGCGAGGACGACATCCGCGCGTTCTTCCGCCGGCTGTCGGCCGCGCTGGTTTCCGGGCCGTCCCGGTCCTGATCACGAACGTCCGACGCTAAGATCGACACGAGATCGTCGATATCGGGCTATCCGACTGGCCGGTATACCGCGACATCAGCGATCTCGTGTGGATCTTGCGGCCGGCGGCACGGCCTCTGACAAAGGAGATGCCCGTGCCGGACGCGGACGAACTCGTCGCCGACGCGCTGGCGGCGGTGCGCAGCACCGACGTACGCCAGGCGGAACGCCACCTGGACCGGCTGATGGTCGGCACCGGCGCGGCGGACGGCGGCACGGCGGTGGACGCCGCCCTGGCGCTTCGGCTGGTCCGCGGCCTCGGACAGCTCTGGCGGCGCGGCTGGCAGCCGGTCGACGTACACCGGATCGCCCTGCGCCGGCTCGACGCCCGGGCGGCCCGGCTGGTCCGCGACGCGCTGGCCGCGCAACGACGCGAGCAGGCCGAGCCGGTCCCCGACTGGTGGGACGACCAGCTTCGCGCGCTGGCCGCCGCAGGTCGGGACGACCGCCAGAACCTGCTGGCCACCTGGACGGCCGAGGAGGGGCTGGACCGGGTCGACGCGCTGCGCGCGGCTGTCGACGTCCTCGCTCTGGTGGAGAGCCTGCCGCCGGTCGCGGTGCTACGCTCGCCGCCGGGCTCGACCGGGACGGCGCTCCCCCGCGCCGCCGGCACGGCCCGCAGCGGGTCGCCGATGCTGGACCGGGTACGCGCGCTGCTGGCGAAGGCCGAGTCGACCACCTTCCCGGCCGAGGCGGAGGCGTTGACCGGCAAGGCGCAGGAGCTGATCGCCCGGCACAGCATCGACGAGGCGCTGCTGGCCGCCGGCACCGAGCGGGGCGACCTGCCGAGCGGGGTACGCCTGGGCGTCGAGAGCCCGTACGCGGGGGCGAAGGCGTTGCTGGTGCAGGAGGTGGCGGCGGCGAACCGGTGCGAGGCGGTCTGGTCCGACGACCTCGGCTTCACGACCGTGTTGGGCTGGCCGGCCGATCTGGTGGCGGTGGAGCTGCTCTACACCTCGCTACTGGTGCAGGCGACGGCCGCGATGCTGCGCGGGCGTGCCGAGCGTCGGCCGGGGTCGGGCCGCCGGACGAAGGTGTGGGACGAGTCCTTCCTGAACGCGTTCGCGCTGCGGATCGGTGAGCGGCTGCGCGCGGCCACGGACGCGGCGACCGAGGAGGCGGGTCAGACGCCAGCCGGGTCGGATCGGCTGTTGCCGGTGCTCGCCGCGCGGGGCGAGGCGGTGCGGGAGCGGCTGGAGACGCTGTTCCCCGGCGTCACGCGGCACCGACTCAGCGTGCGCGACGCCGAGGGTTGGTCGTCGGGCACCTCGGCCGCCGACCGGGCGTCCCTGGACGTCGGCACTGGCCGGAAGCCCCGACAGGTGCCGGGCCGACCCTGATCCGACCGGCGTGGGAACCTCACGGCCGGAAGTTTCTGCGATCTTCTTCGATACGCGGTAGGGAACGGGCTGACGGCTCCGACCCTCCGGTGAGGCGCACCCCAGCCGGGGCGCGACCAGTAGTCGAGGAGCATCGCCGTGAAGTACATGTTGCTGATCTGGAACCGGCCCGGCTTCACCGAGGGGCTGACCGGAGAGGACCGCACCGCCCTGTTCGGCGAGGTCGACGAGATCATGAAGGAGTTGACCGAGACCGGTGAGCTGATCGGCGGCCAGGCGCTGGCCAACCCGTCGCAGACGCAGACGGTCCGGCTCGCCAACGGTCAACCCGAGGTCGTCGACGGGCCGTTCATGGAGAGCAAGGAGCAGTTCGCCGGCTACCTGGCCGTGGACTGCGACAGCCCGCAGCGGGCCGCCGAGATCGCCGCCCGCTGGCCGGACGTGCGCTTCGGTGGCGCGATGGAGGTTCGACCGATCATGGACGAGGCCGGGACGGAGATGTGACCGACGACCGGACGGTCGAGGATCTGCTGCGCACACTCGCGCCGCAGGTCCTCGGCCTGCTGGTCCGCCGGCACGGCCAGTTCGACAGGTGCGAGGACGCGGTCCAGGAGGCGCTGCTCGCTGCCGCGACGCAGTGGCCCGGGCAGGGCGTACCGGACAACCCGCGCGCCTGGCTGCTCACCGTGGCGACCCGCCGGCTCACCGACGAGTGGCGCAGCGAGAGCGCCCGCCGCCAGCGTGAGGTCGCGGTGGCGCTGCGCGAGCCGGCGTACGCCCAGGTGGCGCCTCCGGCGGACGCCGAGCCGGCGGTGCCGGACGCGGACGACACCCTGACCCTGCTGTTCCTCTGCTGCCATCCGGCGCTGGCCCCCTCGGCGCAGGTCGCGCTCACGCTGCGCGCGGTGGGTGGTCTCAGCACCGCCCAGATCGCCCGGGCGCACCTGGTGCCGGAGGCGACGATGAGCCAGCGCATCCGGCGGGCCAAGCAGCGGATCGAGGCGGCCGGCGGCCGCTTCGCGCTGCCCGGACCGGCCGAGCGGGAGGAGCGGCTGCGGACGGTGCTGCGGGTGCTCTACCTGATCTTCAACGAGGGGTACACCGCGTCGAGCGGACCGGATCTGCGCCGGGCCGAGCTGACCACCGAGGCGATCCGGCTCGGCCGCGTCCTGCACGGGCTGCTGCCCGACGACGGCGAGGTGACCGGACTGCTGGCGCTGATGCTGCTCACCGATTCGCACCGGGCGGCGCGGGTGGGCCCGGACGGGGAGCTGGTGCCGCTGACGGAACAGGACCGCTCCCGGTGGGACGCGGCCGCCATCGCGGAGGGGATCACGCTGATCACCGAGGCGTTGACCTGGTCGCCGCCCGGGCCGTACCAGCTCCAGGCGGCCATCGCCGCCGTGCACGCGGAGGCGTCGACGGCAGCGGAGACGGACTGGCGGCAGATCGTCGCGCTCTACCGCCTGCTGGGTCGGATCGCCCCGAACCCGCTGGTCACGCTCAACCAGGCGGTCGCGGTCGCCATGGTGGACGGACCCCGGGCGGGGCTCGCCCTGCTCGCCCCGTTGGACGCCGACGAGCGTACGGCCGGGCACCACCGGCTCACGGCCGTCCGGGCGCACCTGCTGGAGCTGGCCGGCGAGCCGGCCGCGGCGCGGGAGGCGTACCTGGCTGCGGCGCGCGGCACCACGAGCCTGCCCGAGCAGCGGTATCTGGAGCTGCGGGCCGCCCGACTGGCGGCGCGGCGGTGACCGCCGCGCCGCCCGCACATCAGACGTCGACCGCCGGGCAGGTCGTGCCCCGCGCCGGCACGACCGCATCGAGCAGGTAGGCGTCGACGGCCCGACCCACGCACGGACTGGTGGTGTAGCTGCCGTGCCCCCAGCCCTGGTAGGTGAGCAGCACCCCGTGCCGGCCCAACTGTCGGGCCACCTCGCGTGCCCAGACGTAACCGCTCGCCGGGTCGTGCACGGTGGCGGCGATCAGCAGCGGCACGTCGGTGCGTACCCGCAGTCGGTGTTGCGGGTTGGCGACCGGCGTCGGCGTGCCGAGGCAGGTGACCAGGGCGAACAGCGCCGGTGGGTAGCGCAGGTCGGGCGCGAGCCGGGTGCTGCGGCGCAGCAGCCCGGCGTACTCCCGGTAGTCGCGGACCGGCAGGCTCCAGTCCTGGCAGAAGACCGCGAAGGGGTACGGGACGACGGCGTCGTCCGCCAGCGCGGTGACGCCCGCGGTCGCCGGCCTCTCCAGCTCGCCGATCCACTGCGCGAGCCCCGGCCACCGCCACGTGTCGTAGAGCTTCTTGTGGGCGAGGCGGCTCAGCTCGAACGGTGGCAGTGCGGCCCCGGCGCGGTCCGGATCGGTAAGCGTCCCGCGCTCGGCACGCGCGTGCAGTCCGGCCCAGAGCGCCCGCACGTCCCGCCCGTGCAGGACGCAGTCGGCGGACCGGTCACACCAGGCGATGAACTCGTCGAACGCGTCCTCGGCGGTCACGGCCTGGGCGTCGAGGAACGCGCGGGTGTCGAGGCTGTGGTCCATCGCGGCCTCCAGGACCATGGCCCGCACCCGGGAGGGGAACAGCTCGGCGTACCGCTGCCCGAGCAGGGTGCCGTACGAGCTGCCGTGGAAGGTGAGCTGTCGTTCACCGAGCGCGGCGCGGACCGCGTCCAGGTCACGGGCGGCGCTGGTGGTGTCGACGTGGTCGTAGAGCGCGCCCGTGCGGGCCCGGCAGTCGGCGCGTAGCAGCGCGTTGGTGGCCAGGGTGACGTCGAACTGGGCCTCGTCGGCGATCACCTGGGGTTGCCGGCCGAGCAGGTCCCGTGCGCAGCGCACCGGGTGGCTCCCACCGGTGCCGCGCGGGTCGAAGCTGACGATGTCGAATCGCCGGCGCAGGTCGGCGCTGAACCGGGAGACGCCGTTCACCACCCGGTCGACCCCGCTGTCACCCGGCCCTCCGGGGCCGAAGACCAGCGCGCCCTGCCGGGCGTTCGCGTCGGTGGCGACCCGACGAGCCAACGCCAGCTCGAAGCGCTCCCCCCGTGGTCGGTTCCAGTCGACCGGCAGCGACAGGGTGCCGCACTCGGCCGGGGCCTCCGGCTCCTCGTCGGGGGCGTCCTGGACGCAGGGATGCCAGTCGATGACGGGTCGGGCGACGGCCGGGCTCGCCGGGGTCAGGCCGGCGGCCGTGAGTGCCAGGGCCACCGCCCAACCAACTGCGGATTTGCGTACGCGCAGCATGAGGTGCTGTCCTCTCCTCGAAGGAGCGTTGCCGGTGAAACTCGCCCTCGGGGCGAGGTGATGCTGCTTCCACCCGGGTCGTCGAGTAGCCGCTCGACGACCCGGGGCCTTGAGGCGCGGGGTCAGTCGACGTCGCGCAGCACGCGTTCGAGCGTGGTCATCCGGGTCTCCATCCCGCCCAACCGGCCGTCCATGGCGGCGAGCAGTCGGGCGTTCTCCGCCTGCGCCTGCGCGGCGGTCTCGGCGAGCTTGCGGTAGTCGTCCGCGCGGTCCGCCTCGTACCGGGCTCGCCGGGTCTTGGCGATCTGCACGACGGTCACCGTGAACACGCTGATCAGCAGGGCGAACACCCCGAACGCGCCGACCACCTCGGTCCAGTCGTGCTCGCTCATGACCGCGCCTCCGGCTGCTCGCCCACATCGGGCACGGTCAGCGTCTCGACCGCCGTCGCGATGACCGCGGGGGTGAGAGTGAGCACGAAGGGCTCCACCTCGTAGTAGTTCATGGCCTTCCCGTCCTCCGACAACTCCATGCGGGCGGTGACCAGCCCGGCCGCCGCCAGCTTCCGTAGGTGGACCTGCAACAGCGCGCGGCTGATGCCCAGTTGCCGGGCCAGCCCGCTGACGTACGCGCGCTCGCGGGCCAACGCGGCGACGACCCGCAGCCGGTGCGGGTTGGCCAGCGTGGCCAACATCCGGACCAGGTCGTCGCCGGTCGGCGGAGACGCCGCGCTCATAACCAGCCCTTGCACATGCCAAGGAAAGTTAGCAGGTGTTGCCGCACGACGGTGCGGCACGGAAGCGGAATCAGGGGGATCTCAGGGTCGCCGGGAGGGTCCGGACACACAGCACGCCGGGCCGGTGATGATCACCGGCCCGGCGTGCGGGTTACGTCGTACGTCAGCTCTTGAAGGCGTCCTTGATCTTCTCGCCGGCCTGCTTGAGCTTGGCCGTCGACTGGTCGGCGCGACCCTCGGCCTCGAGCTGCTCGTTGTCGGTGGCCCGACCGGCGCCTTCCTTCAGCTTGCCGGCCGCGTCCTCGGTGGCGTTATTGACCTTGTCGTCGAATCCCATTGCCAACCTCCATCGCAAGCGTCGCTACGAACTCAGACGTACCCCGGTCGTCACCGGTCCAACCATCGCGTTCGTCACAGATCGGCAGCGGCCGAACGGAAGCGGCGCAGCCGCAGGCTGTTGGCCACCACGAAGACCGAGGAGAACGCCATGGTGGCACCGGCGATCATCGGATTGAGCAGCCCGGCGGCGGCCAGCGGTAGAGCCGCCACGTTGTAGCCGAACGCCCAGAACAGGTTGCCCCGGATGATGCCGAGCGTGCGCCGGGACAGCCGGATGGCGTCCACCGCGGCGTCCAGATCGCCCCGGACGAGGGTAAGGTCGGACGCCTCGATCGCCACGTCGGTGCCGGTGCCCATGGCGAGCCCGAGGTCGGCCTGGGCCAGCGCGGGCGCGTCGTTGACACCGTCGCCGACCATCGCCACCGACCGCCCCTGCGCCTGGAGCCGCTTGACCACGTCGACCTTGCCGGTCGGCAACACCCCGGCGATGACCTCGTCCACGCCCACCTCGGCGGCGACCGCCCGGGCGACGGTGGTGTTGTCGCCGGTCAAGAGGACCGGAGTGAGCCCCAGGGCACGCAGCCGTGCCACGGCCGCCCGACTCGTCGGCCGCACCACGTCGGCGACCGCGAGCACACCCCGGGCCCGCCCGGCCCAGCCCGCGACGATCGCCGTACGACCGGCCGCCTCCGCGTCCCGCACGGCCCACGCGACCTCCGGCGGTACGTCGACACCGCGTTCGCGCAGCAGCCGGACCCGACCGAGCAGCACGACGCGCTCCTCGACCGTGCCGGTCACGCCCAGCCCTTCGAGGTTGGCGAAGCCGGTCACCGGGGGCAGCTCGCCCGCCTCGGCCGCGCCCGCGGCGACGGCCCGGGCGATCGGGTGCTCGGAGGCGGCCTCCACCGCGCCGGCGAGCCGGAGCAGTTCCTCCCGGTCCTCGCCGCTGGCCGGCGTCACGTCCACCAGCGTCATCCGGCCGGTCGTCACGGTGCCCGTCTTGTCCAGCACGACGGTGTCCACCCGGCGGGTCGACTCCAGCACCTCCGGCCCCTTGATCAGCACACCGAGCTGGGCGCCTCGACCGGTGCCGACCAGCAGCGCGGTCGGGGTGGCCAGGCCCAGGGCGCACGGGCAGGCGATGATCAACACGGCCACGGCGGCGGTGAACGCGGCGGTCGGGCCGGCACCGGTGCCGAGCCACCAGCCGAGGGTGCCCACGGCCAGGGCGACGACGATCGGCACGAACACCCCGGAGATCCGGTCGGCGAGCCGCTGCACGGCCGCCTTGCCGCTCTGCGCCTGCTCGACCAGGTCGGCCATCCGAGCCAGTTGGGTGTCCGCGCCGACCCGGGTGGCGGTGACGATCAGCCGGCCACCCGCGTTGATCGTGGCACCGACGACGGCGTCGCCGGGGGCGACCTCGACCGGCACCGACTCGCCGGTCAACATGCTCGCGTCGACGGCGGACGTGCCCTCGTCGACGACACCGTCGGTGGCGATCTTCTCGCCGGGGCGGACCACGAACCGGTCACCGACGGCGAGCCGGTCCACCGGAACCAGGGTCTCCACCCCGTCCCGCAGCACCGCGACCTCCTTCGCGCCGAGTTCGAGGAGGGCGCGCAGGGCTGCGCCGGCGGTCCGCTTGGACCGGGCCTCGAAGTAACGACCGGCCAGGATGAACACGGTGACCCCGGCGGCCGCCTCCAGGTAGATGTTGCCGGCGCCGTCGCTGCGGTTGATGGCGAAGCGGAACGGGTGGGTCATGCCGGGCATGCCGGCGTCGCCGAGGAAGAGCGCCCAGAGCGACCACCCGAACGCCGCGAGCGTGCCGAGCGAGACCAGCGTGTCCATGGTGGCCGCGCCGTGCCGCAGGTTGGTCCAGGCCGCGCGGTGGAACGGCAGCCCACCCCACACCACCACCGGGGCGGCCAGGGTCAGCGAGAGCCACTGCCAGTAGTCGAACTGCCAGGGCGGGACCATGGCGAGCAGGACCACCGGCACGCTCAGGACCGCCGAGACCCACAGCCGGGTACGCGGCAGGCGCAGCGGGTCCTCCACCGGCGACTCGGCGGTCGGCGGGGCCGGCAGCGCAGCCGTGTAACCGGTCTTCTGGACGGTCTCGATCAGGTCGTCCGGGGTGACGTCGTCGGCGTACCGGACGGTCGCCTTCTCGGTGGCGTAGTTGACGGTGGCGCTGACCCCGTCCATCCGGTTGAGCTTCTTCTCGACCCGCGCGGCGCACGCGGCGCAGGTCATCCCCCCGATCGCCAGTTCGATCCGGTTCGGTGCCTCGGGCAGCGGTCTGCTGGTGGTGGTCATCGTCTGGTCCCGTCAGTTGTGCCCGTGCCCGGGGGTGCCGTGGTCGGCGCTCCCGGTCGGCGCGGGTCCGCTCGGGGTGGGCGCGGTCGTGGTGGTGGAGGTGCCGACGACCACTGTGAACTCGGCGGTGTGCACGCGCCCGGCGTGCTGGAAGTCGAGGTAGAGCCGGTAGGTGCCGGACGAGGGCACCTCGGCGAGGAAGGTGACGGCGGGGCCGGGCGGTGTGCGCCCGTCGCCAGGCGTCCCGTCCGGGTGCACGTGCAGGTACGCGAGATCACCTCGACGCAGCGCCACCAGGTGCCCGTACGCCCCCAGGTAGGGCTCCAGGTCGGTGACCGGCTGCCCGGCGCGGCGCACCGTCAGGGTGAGCGCCGAGGTGCGGCCCGGCTGCGGCGCGCCGGCCAGGGTGACCGTGTAGCCGTCGACGGTGGTGCTGGTCGCCGGGGCGGGCAGTGGCGCCTCGGTCGGCTCGCCGGGGACGGCCACGTCCACGCCGAGGGTCAACGGCTCACCCCCGGTCGGGGTGAAGTCGGCGAACGCCCGCCACTGCCCGGCACCGGCCAGCGGGGTGTCGACCCGCCAGGTGCCGTCCGGGGCCAGGTCGGGGTGGACGTGGCGGAAGCCGGACAGGTCCCGGCGGGCGACGATCAGGTGCATCCGCTTGTCGTGCGCCACGTCGTACCTGGTCACCGGCCGACCGTCCGGCCCGTCGATCCGGAACGCGAACTCGCCGGCCGGAGCGACGACGGGTCCGAGCGTGTAGCCCCGGTCGGAGACGAGCAACCCGCCGGGAACGAGGTCGGAGGTCTCGTCACTCGGGGTGCGGACGACCTCAGGCCGGCTCTGCGCGACCGGATTGGCCGGGTCGACCACCCGACCGACCGCGTAGGCCGCGCCGAAGATCGCCGCAAGGCCGAGGGCGAAGGCGCCCAACCTGGTCACCGTGGTCATCCCGGGCCCTCCGCTCACGCCTCGACGAGGTCGTAGCCGGCCTCGTCGACCGCGGCCCGGACGGCCTCGGTGTCCACGGGCTGCTCGCTGCTGACGGTGACCTGACCGGAGGCGAGATCGACCCGCACGTCACGCACGCCCACGATCGCGCCCACCTCGGCGCTGACCGCGCTGACGCAGTGCCCGCAGGTCATGCCCCGCACCTGGTACGTCGTGTCGACCATCGAACCTCGCCTCTCATCGTACCGGTACCCGGTGGGGGTATCGGGCAGGAAGGGACGTTACCATACCCCCCAGGGGTACGCTATCCTCGTCGCTATGACCGCTCCCACCCCGATCCGCGGGTACACCGCCAGCAAGGACCAGCTGCTCGCGCGGCTCCGCCGTGCCCAGGGGCAGGTCCGGGGCATCGAGAAGATGATCGACGAGGACCGCTACTGCATCGACGTGCTCACCCAGATCTCCGCGATCCAGGCCGCGCTCGACAAGGTGGCCCTGGGCCTGCTCGACGGGCACGCCCGGCACTGCATGCACGAGGGGGCGGCCGAGGGCCGGGCCGACGAGATGGCCACCGAGATGATGGCTGCCGTCGGCCGACTGATGAAGCGCGGCTGAACCGTCACTCCCGCTCCGGTGCGAGGCGTACCCGGCGCAGCAACTGGGCGTTGAGCGCCACCACGACGCCGGCGGCCCGCAGCTCGGCGATGGCCTGCCGGGCCTCGGGACGTACCTCGTCGGTCAGCGCGAACGCGCCGAGCACGGTGGCCGGCAGCCGCAGGAGGTACAGCACCACGGCACCGCGTGCCGACCAGCGCCCGGTCGCCTCCCGCAGCTCGTCCGGCAGCGGTCCACCCGCTCGCGCAGCAGGGCCGGTCCGCCCACCGCGTACTCCGTACCGTCGATGGTGGCCCGCACCCCGCACCCCGCAGCCCGGCAGCGACCGCGCCGGGCCACCCGGCCCGGCCGCCGCCACGATCGCCGGCCAGCGGATGCTCGCTGTCGGACTCCACACCGGCGGCTGTCCGCAACGCCTCGTCCCGCCCCACGCCAGGACTCGTCACCAGGTCGGTGACCGCATGCTCACCCCGGGTCAGAGTGCCGGTCTTGCCGAAGAGCACCGCGTCAACGGTCCGCATGCGCTCCAACGCCACCCGGTCCTTGACCAGGATGCCGCCCCGCGCCGCCAGCGCCGTCGAGAGCCGGGTCGTGCCCGGCGTGCCGCTCGGCGTGCCGGCGGTGATCGGGCGGCTCAGGGTCGGGTGGTGGCGCGGGCATGACTCCACCATCCCGCCCCCCCCCGCCGGGGCGGTGTCAGCGGTTCGACCGTCCGACACTCCGCCACGACCTGCGACACCCAGGCGCGCTGGTTAGCATCTTGCGACGATGAGCCCTCCGATCCCGCCGAACAGTCGGGCACCGGTGCCGCCCCGGTCGCGCGCCGCTGTCCACCAACCGGGCCCACCGGTCACGGTCCGTGACCGTCGAATCGTCAGTCCACGAATTGCGGCGCTCGGCACCGCGTTCGTCCGGCGGAGCTGAACCGGACGGCCCGCCGGCACGTACCCCGCACCGGATCGTTGGGAGTCTCGCATTGGGTTCCGACCACAGCCATTCCGCTCGGCCCGCCCCGCCCCGGGTACGACGGATCCTCGTCGCGATGGTGGTGCCGCTCTTCGTGGCCACCGTCGTGGCCGCGCTGGTGCTGTGGCCGCGAGACGGCGCACCGTCGAACGGTGGCGGCACCGACGTGCCCCGCCACCACGGCACGGTGACCCGGGTGGTGACCGAACCGTGCCCGCCCTCGGCCAGCCCGGAGGGCACGCCGGCCAGCGGACCGTGCGGCACCGTGGACGTGCTCGTCGAGGACGGGCCGGGCGCCGGCCGGCAGGTGAGCACGCCCATCCCCGCCGGGCCCGGCGCACCGCGCGTCGAGGTCGGCGACGAGATCATCCTGGTCAAGCTGACCGATCCGACCGATCCCGCCGCCAGCACCTGGAACATCGCCGAGCACCAGCGCGGAACCCCGCTGGTGTGGCTCGTGGTGGTCTTCGCCGCCGCCATCGTCGCGTTCGGCCGGTGGCGGGGTCTGGCCGCGCTCGCCGGACTGGCCGCCAGCTTCGCCATCCTGCTCACCTTCGTGTTGCCCGCCATCGGCGCCGGCCGGTCACCGCTGCTGGTGGCGGTGGTCGGCGCCGCCCTGATCATGTTCGTGGTGCTCTACCTGACACACGGAGTGACCGCACAGACGTCGGTCGCGGTGCTCGGCACCCTGGGCAGCCTGGTGCTCACCGGCGTGCTGGCGACCATCGCCACGGCCGCCACCCAGCTCACCGGCTTCGGCAGCGAGGACGCCACCACGCTCTCGATGTTCCAGGCCGATGTGGACCTACGCGGCCTGCTGCTCGCCGGGATCATCATCGGCTCGCTCGGGGTACTCGACGACGTGACCGTCACCCAGGCCGCCACCGTCACCGAGTTGGCCAACGCCAACCCCGGGCTGAGCCGGCTCCAGCTCTACCGGGCGGCCACCCGGGTCGGTCGGGCGCACATCGCCTCCACGGTCAACACCATCGTCCTGGCGTACGCGGGCGCGTCACTGCCGCTGCTGCTCCTGCTCACCGCCGACACACGCCCGATCGGGCAGATCCTGACCAGCGAGTTCCTCGCACAGGAGATCGTCCGCAGCGCGGTCGCCACACTCGGCCTGATCGCCGCCGTACCCCTCACCACCGGGCTGGCCGCGGTCGTGACCGCGGCCGGCTCGACGGGCACGTCCGACGCGGACGCCCCGCCACCGCGCCCCCGCACGGACCGCGCGGAGGCGCTGGCCGCTCTCAGTTCACCGCCAGCGGGTCGGGCCGACGGGTCCGATCCGCAGCGGAACGCACCCCCATCCACCGCCACCACCGGGTGGCCAGAGCCGAACAGGAGCACGGATACGGCATGGTGACACTCCTCAGCGTGACCGGATCGGGCACCCGCCCTGAGAACCGCGTCACTGGTCACTCAACGCCATGGCGAAATGACGCTTTTAGTCTGCATCAGGACGTAGCTCAGGTGGTGGAGTCTCGGGTAACCTCGCTGCCGGTCACCGACGAAGGCGCGCAGCGGCGCCTGCGGTGCCACCGCCCAATCGCCAACCGGCGAGCCGGGGACCCAGGTACGTGGGGTGAATCCGCGACAGCGGTAGGGGCCACTTCCGCCCCGAACCCGTCAGCTAACCCGGTCGGCGGTCGACGGAAGGGAAGATTGTGACGGCACCCCTACGCCGCTGGTTGACGCCCGTGGTGGCCGTGTTCGCCGCGCTGACCGTGCTCGCCGGGCCCCTCCCGGCCCACGCCGCCCCGACGACCCCCACACCGTCCGGGCACGAGGAGGACGGCGACGAGCCCAAGCTGCTCAACGACGTCATCGAGCAGACCAACCGGGACTACGTGGCGGCCAAGTCCAAGCTGGCCAAGTCCAAGAAGCGGCAGGTCGAGCTGGCGGCCGAGGTCGACCGGGCCAAGGCCGACCTGGCGGCGCTGGCCCCGCAGGTCGGGCAGATCGCCGCCCAGTCGTACCGGACCGGGCGCGTCGGCGCGATCGCGATGCTGCTGGAGAGCGACGCTCCGGACTCGTTCGTCCAGCGGGCCGCGGCACTCGACGAGATGAACATGGTCAACGAGAAGAAGCTCGCCGAGGTCAACGCCGTGAAGGCCCGCGCCGAGCAGGCCAAGCTGGCCCTCGACGCGGAGGTGCGGGAGCAGCAGAAGCAGACCGCCCTGATGGCGAAGGACAAGCGCGACGCGGACAAGGCGCTCGCGCTGGTCGGCGGCCAGGGCTTCACCGGCGGCCTGGTCGACGCCATCTCGCCGGTCGCCCGGATCGGCCCGGGTCGCACCGCCGACGGCGAGTGGAAGGCGCAGTCGTGCAGCGAGGACGACCCGACCACCTCGGGCTGCATCACGCCGCGCACGCTGCACGCGTACAAGGAGGTCAAGCGGGCCGGGTTCAACCGGTTCGTGGGCTGCCACCGCAACGGTGGACCGTACGAGCACCCGAAGGGCCGCGCCTGTGACTGGTCGTTGCAGAAGAGCGGCTTCAGCCCGTGGCACAACAACGACACCCGCATGTACGGCAACAACGTGGCCGCGTTCCTCATCCGCAACGCCGACCGGCTCGGCATCTACTACGTGATCTGGAACCGGCAGATCTGGATGCCGGCGACCGGCTGGAAGTCGTACAGCGGGCCGTCGAACCACACCGACCACGTACACATGTCGTTGCTCTGACCCGGTGATCAGCAGTCCGAGGGCCGTCCCGCGTCCAGCGGGGCGGCCCTCGGGCGTGTTCGGTGCGGACCGGCATCGTCAGGCGTCGGTCGTCGCGGCCTCGGCCGGTACGGGGGTCACGGGCCGCACCACTCCGGCCGCGAGCCGGTACGACATCCCCACCACCGCGCACCGCCCCCGCGCCACCTCGCCGGCCAGCACGGGGGACTGCTCGAGCAGTGTCTCGACGGTCTGTGCGATGTGGATGTCGACGATGCCGTCGATGTCGTCCACGCCCTCGGCGGTGGCGCGCCGCAGGCTGGGCAGCACGGCGTCGACCACCGCGGGAAGGTGCCCCGGGGGCGCGATGCCGGTGGCGGCGGACTCGCGGGCCGCCTGCACGGCGCCGCACGAGTCGTGACCGAGCACCACCACGAGCGGGGTGCCGAGCACGGTCACGGCGTACTCCACGCTGCCCAGCACCTCCGGCCCGGTGGTGTGCCCGGCCGTACGGACGACGAAGAGATCACCCAGGCCCCGGTCGAAGATGATCTCGGCGGCCAGCCGGGAGTCGGAGCAGCCGACGATCACCGCGAACGGGTGCTGCCCGTCCGCCACGGCGGCCCGGTGTCCGGCGTCCTGGTTGGGGTGGCGCGGCGCTCCACCGACGAAGCGAAGGTTGCCGGCGGCCAGCTCGGCGTACGCTCGGGCCGGCTCGGTCGTGACCGACGATCGATCGACGGCCCGCTGTGCGCCCGGCTGCCCGCCAGGCGTACCGGAACGGCTCATCCCCGCACCTCGTTTCCACGCGTTTGACCTGCTCAACGGGCTTTGCAGCCGGGCCGGCGGTGGGCACTGGCTCGCGCTCAACGGTCACACGCACCGCAAGATGCGTCAAGATATGCGTGATTTAGATTTCATACGTTGACCGGAGAGGCGGCCCCACGATGGCGAGCACGGCGGCCGGCGGCGGCCGGAACTGGACATTCCTCACCAACCACGGGCATGTGCTGCTCGCCATCGCCCGCGACCCCACCGCGCGACTGCGCGACGTGGCGGCGGAGGTGGGCGTCACCGAGCGGGCCGCCCAGGCCATCGTCGCCGACCTGGAGGCCGGCGGTTACCTGCACCGCACCCGGGTGGGGCGTCGTAACGAGTACACCCTGAACCCGGCCGGGCGGTTCCGGCACCCCGCCGAGGCCGAGGTGCAGGTCGGCGACCTGCTCGCCCTGTTCGCCGAAACCCCCGCCGGCGACACTCCCTGACCGTCGCCACCGCACCCGTCGTCAGGCGGCGTCGCCGGGCCGCGGCTCGACGCGACACAGCGGTAATCTCAGCGGGTGCGCGAATGCCTGCCGTCGAGCGCGACCGACGCGTCCCGTACCGTCCGCGCGGTCCTCAGTGGAACGCTCGCGGCCCTACTCGGGGCCGCCCTGGTGGTGGCACCCTGCACACCGGCGGCAGCGGCAGCGCCCGTCTGCGGCCCGCCCGGCGCGGACGGCCTGGCGGAGATGCCGTGGGCGCTGCGCCGGATCGACCCGGCCTCGGCGTGGCCCCTCTCCCGAGGTGCCGATGTGACGGTCGCGGTCATCGACTCCGGGGTCTCGGCCATCCACCCGGTCCTGAAGACCCGGGTGCTCCCCGGACGCGACTTCAACAACCTGCCCGCCAACCGGGGCCAGTGCGACCTGGTGGGCCACGGCACGATGGTCGCCGGCATCATCGCCGGCCAGGACGGCACCGGAGCGCCGTTCAGCGGTATCGCCCCGGCCGCCCGCATCCTGCCGATCCGGGTCCTGCCGGACGCCAAGGGCACCAACGACGAGGCGCTGCCCGGGCAGATCGCCGCGGCCATCGACTGGGCGGTCGACAACGGCGCCGACGTGATCAACCTGTCCCTGGTGACCCTGCCCCGTCCCGAACTGGCACAGGCCGTCGAACGCGCCCTCACCAAACGCGTCGTCCTGGTCGCCGCCGCCGGCAACCGGCAGGAGACACAGGAGGACAAGCCGGCGTACCCGGCCGCCTACCCGGGCGTCATCGCCGTCGCCGGCGTGGACGAGCAGGGTGGACACGTCGGCACCTCGGTCAGTGGCAGTTACGTCGACGTCGCCGCGCCGGGCCTGAACATCATCGGCCCGGCACCCGGAGGATCGGGCTACCGCGCGGAGCCGACGGGCGGCACCAGCTTCGCCGCCGCGTACGTCTCAGGCGTGGCGGCGCTGGTCCGGGCCGCCTACCCGGACCTCACCCCGGAGCAGGTCGCCGACCGGTTGGAGCGTACGGCGGACAGCCCGCCGCAGGGCCACAACGCCGAGGTCGGCTACGGCGTCGTCAACCCCTACCGAGCGGTGTCGAGCCTGCTGGGCACCCGCCCCAACCCGCCGGTCGGGGCGCTCGCCGCGCCCGCACCCGAAGCCGATCCGCTGAGCTGGCAGCGCACCGCAGCCGTCTGGGCAGCCGTGGTCGGTGCCCTGCTCACCGTTCTGCTGCTGATCACGCGGCCGATCGTGGCGCGGGGCCGCCGACGCGGCTGGCGCACCGGCCCCCGCACCGACGAGCCGATCACCGGCTGAGCCCGGTCACGGCGCTGGTCTGGTCGACCACACCAGCGCCGTGCCGCAGCGCTCAGCGCAGGATGCCGGAGGTGCCGCCGCCGTCCGCGCCCCACACGTCCTCGTCCTCTTCCAGCCAGGTGTTGCGAGCGCTGTCCTCCTCGCCGTAGCCGGCACCGCCACCCGCTCCGGCCAGCCCGCCGGCACCGCGAGCACCCGCACCCCGACCGCCGGCACCCGCCGCGCCACGACCGGCACCGCCCCGCCCGGCACCGCCGCCGCCAGCGGCAGCGCCACCGATGCCAGGTGCCATGCCACCGCCCAGCTTGCCGCCCGCGCCGAGCCGACCGCCGGCACCCCGGCCACCACCGCGACCGGCGCCCGCCGCGCCACCACCCATCATCGGGCCCATGCCCGGGGCGACCGCCCGACCGAGCGCCCCGCCGCCCGCGAGAGCGCCAGCGCCTCCCCCGGCGCTGCCCAGACCGCCACCGCCACCGAGCCCGGCCGAGGAGCCCAGGCCACCGGAGCCGAGGCCGCCCAGCCCGGGTGAACCGCCACCGCCCGCGCCCGCGAGGCCGCTGCTGAACTCGTCGTCCGCGCCGGGTACGCCGCCGGTGCCCGGGTAGTCACCCGTGTCCGGGGTGTCGTACCCGCCGGAGAGGTCGGGATGGGTGCCGGACCCGCTGGGCAGGTTGCCGGTACCCGGCATGTCACCGGTCCCGATCGAGGGCGTTGCGCCCAGGCCACCACCGCCGCCACCGCCGCCGATCTTCGGCACACCACCGCCGCCGCCACCGCCGCCGCCGTTGTCCAGGTTGGGAATCTGGCTAGTGGGGTCTCTTTGCCTGGGACCCCCAGTCTCACCCGGGGTACCGGGCGCGATGGCCTGGTAGTCACCGCTCACCTGCTCGTAGACCCGGGTCGCGTCGTCCGACTGGTCGTTGATCCAGTCGGCGATCGCGGTCACCGGGTCGAACCAGCCCAGGAAGTCCGGCGAGACCTTCGCCTCGAAGAAGCCGACCCCGAGGGTCAGCTTGGCGTTACGCGCCTCCAACACGTCGTTGACGCAGGTCGCCGGGATCGGGAAGTCCCGCTGGGCCGCGGTCAACTTGTCGGCGGCGGACTTGAGCGACTGGACGATGCCGGTGCCCTTTTCGGCGTCCGCCACGATCTGCCCGGTGTCCTTGGAGATCTGCTCGACGTGGCCCTTGAACGCCTCGTACGCCGGGCCCTTCCAGGTCGTGCCCAGGTCCTTGATGTTGGTGTCGAGGCTCTGCTTGACGTTGTTGAGATTCTTGATCAGCTGTTCCCAACCGAGGGCGGCGCTCTCCACGTCGCCCGGCCGGCCGTCGATGACGACCTTCTGGCACATCTCTTCCCAGCTCAGGCCCATCTGCCGTCCTCCCCCGTCCTAGCGTCCGTCGCCGTTGCCGGCCACGTCGCCGAAGACACGCTGCATGTCGGCGGCGGACATCCTGCTCTGCTCCTCCGCCGTCTCGTAGTTCTGCTTGACCTGGCGCAGCGCCTCCGCCGCGTCGTACAGGCTCTGCGAGAGCTTCCGGACACCGGATTCGGTGCCCTGGTAGAGCCCCTGGTGCTTGACGGCCAGCCGGGCCGCCCAGTCGAACCCCCCGAGCGGGCTCGGCTGGCCGCCGGCCCCGCCCGCCACGCCGCTGGCCGCGCCACCCATCAGGTCCTGGATGTCGACCATGTCGTAGGAGAGCTTGTTCAGGTACGCGGCGTGGGACTCCAGCCAGGTGATGGCCGAGTCCAGGCTGGTCGCGTCCCACTCGGTCTTGACGCCGGCCTCACCGGGCGCGGCGACCAGACCTTCCGGCGTCGCGGCGTGGTTGACGTTGTCGAGCTCCAGGCCGGTCACGGCCAGGCCCGACGTCGGTATCCCGCCCACCGGAACCGGAATGTAGAGGTCGTCGTTCACATACCGTTCCGGCTGGGTGGTCCTGTCGTCCGTCATCGGTCCCCTCCCCGAAACCCTGGCTGGTGGTGTGCGCTCACTGCTGCTGATGCGGGCCCGGCGACGGTGGGCCCGAGCCCGGCCAGCCGGACGTGCCCGGCGCCGGAGCGGTCTGCGCCGGCGGATGGCCCTGCGCGGGATGGCCGGGCGGCGGGTACCCGTGCCCAGGCTGGCCCGGTGGTGGGCCGTATCCGGGGACCGGCTGCGGCGGCGGGCCGTACCCGGCCGGTGGCGGTCGGGTGGCGGGCCAGCCGGGTGGCGGCATGCCGGGTGCGCCCGGGTACGGGCCGACGGCGGCCGGCGGTACGCGCCGCTTGCGGCGTCGCAGCACCACGAACAGCACGATCAAGCCGATGATCGGCACGCCGACACAGAGTCCCACCTGGACGATCGCGCCGGCCTTGTTCGTCACGCCGAACTCGACCGCCGGGCCGTCGTCGTCGCCCGGTCGGGTCGCGCCACCGGCGCGGGTCGGGCCGGCGGCCTCGCCCTTCAGCAGCGGGTTCGCCGTCACGGCGGGCACCGAACGGGTCAGGGCGGCGACCGGGTCGACCCGGCCGAAGCCGAACTGCGGGTCCCGACCGGTCGGCCCGGCGTCGCGGGAGGTCTCGATCAGCCGGCTGATCACGTTGGGTGCGTCGAGCTTCGGGTACTTCGAGCGGATCAGCGCCACCACGCCGGAGATGATGGCGGCCGACGAACTGGTGCCGCTGCCGAGCGAGTAGCCGTTTGGTGAGACAACCTTGGGCACCGGCCCGATGATGCTCTCCATCGGACTGGCGATGACTGCCTCCGGACCCTGCACCGAGCCGGCGAAGAAGCCACCCCGCTTGTCGAACCCGGTGACGGCGACGACACCGGGAATGTTGGCGGGCGAGGTCACCTGCCGGTCACCCTGCTCAACGTTGCCCGCCGAGGCCACCACCACGGCGTCCTTGCTCAGCGCGTAGTTGATGGCATCCACCAACTCCGGCGAAGCCGTCCGCTCGTCGCCGAGCGAGAGGTTGATGACGTCGGCGCCGTTGTCCGCGGCCCACCGGACGCCCAGGACCAGGTCCTGACCGTCGAAGTTGGTGCCCATCGAGACCGGAAGGATCTTCGCGGCCGGTGCGATACCCAACTCGTTCATCGCGCCACCGCCGCGCCCGGCGATGGTGCCGGCCATCTTGGTGCCGTGTCCCTTTTCCTTGTCGTCGTCACGCCGGCCGTCCGAGGCAGCCGTGACGTTGGTGCCGTGCCCCGCGAGCACCTGCCCGCGCAGGTCGGGATGACTGGCCTCGACCCCGGTGTCGACGAGGGCGACCACGACACCCGCGCCCTTGGTGATCTGGTGTGCGGCGGGGATCTTGAGGTAGTCCAGGTACCACTGAAGGCCACGGACCGTGTCAGCCGCCCGGGCCGGCGTCGGCGCGACAGTCACCGCAGGGGCCAGCGCGGCGCAGAACGCCAGCACGGCCGCGCCCACGGCACGTGTCGATCGGAAAGGCTTCCCCGTACGCATCGCTCTCCCGTATCTCACCGACGCCAACACGATGCGGCTCCGGCCCGGTCGAGCCGGACCGGAGCCGCATCGGTGATTGTGTCAGCCCCAGACCTTGGAGTTGCTCATCTCGGTCGAGACGTAGTTCTCGCGGGCGATGCCGACGGCACCACCGATCTCGTTCAGGATCCGGTTGATGTCCCGGACCGACGAGTCCCACTTCGCCTGGTGCTGCTCGTAGGCGGTGCGGTCCTCGCCCTCCCACTCGAGCTTGGACAGCATCGACCGCAGCGTGTCCAGCTTCTCGTCGATGGTCTTCGAGATGGCCTGCATCTGCTGGTTGCTGCTCTCGAGGACCGCGTAGTCAACCTTGATCGTCACGACTTTCCCCTCTGCTGGCTGTGGATCACGGGTTGAGAGCAGAGTGGAACTTGTCCAGCATCTGCTGCTGCTCCTCGTCGTTGACCTGGTGCGTCGTACCCGACTTGTCGAGCAGGTCCGCGATGTTGTCCATCGCGGTCAGCAGGCTCACGGTGTCTTCGTTCCAACGAGTCATGAGCGACTGGAACCCCGTGGACGCCTGACCCTTCCACGCCATGGCCAGGTCGTCGACTACGTTCCACAGCTTCTTCAGCTCGCCGTCGACCTCGCTGCGCGTGGACCGCACGTCACTCGCGGCGGTATGCAGAGTCGCAGCTTCGACCTCGAACGCCATGCTTCACACCCTTCCGTCATGTTGTGGCGGCGGCTTTGCCGCGCCCCTCCCCCCGCGGCAAGGCAGCAACACCCCACCGACGGACACTCCAACAGAGACCGTAGCGGAATTCGTCCAGCCACCGCAGCCCTGAGCGGGGCTGTTCGATGGATGGCGGTGGATCGGGCTGTTGGGACGAGTCACACCGGTCCGCACGGGCCGACCGGAGCGGCTCGATCAGGCCGGCTCGGACCAGGCGGTCTGGATGAGCTGCTGACCGTCGCGCCTCCGGACCAGCGTGCCCCGACCCGGCGGCTGCGGGCTCGGACGCAGCGTGCCGAACACCGCACCCTCCTCCCGGTTGCCGGACATCAGCAGACCGGGAGAGTCCAGCTCACGCAGCCGTTGCAGCACGGGCTCGTAGAGCGCACGGGACACCCCGCCGACCCGACGCGTCACGATCAGGTGCAGGCCGATGTCGCGGGCCTGTGGCAGCAGCTCGTGCAGAGCGCTCAGCGGATTGCTGCCACCGGACGCCACCAGGTCGTAGTCGTCGACCAGGATGTACAGGTCCGGACCCTTCCACCAGCTACGGTCCCGCAGCTGGGCGGTGGTCACGTCCGGGCCCGGCAGGCGGTTGGACAGGGCGCTGCGGATCGACGTGAGCCCCTGCGCGAACGCCTGGTTGGACGGCGCGTAGTCGAGGAGGTGATCGCCCTCGACCGCGCCCAGCAGGCCACGCCGGTAGTCGGCGATCACCAGCCGGGCCTGGGCCGGCGTGTACCGCTCGGTGATGCCCCGGGCGATCAGCCGCAGCAGGTTGGTCTTGCCGCACTCGGCGTCGCCGAAGACCGTCAGGTGCGGCTCGTTCGCCAGGTCCAGGTAGACCGGCGCGAGCGCCGACTCGTTGACACCGATCGGCAGGCCGGGCGCCGACCGGTCGATGATGCGGGCCAGCTCGGACACCGGCAGCCGGCGCGGCAGCAGCCGTACCTTCGGCGCGGGACGCCCCGGCCAGTTCGCCGCCACGTGCCCGGCCAGCGCCACCGACGCCTCGCTCAGGTCCTCGATGTCGCGTCGACCGTCGATCCGCGAGATGGCCGTGAGGAAGTGCAGCTTGTCACGGGTGAGGCCGCGGCCGGGCGACCTCTCGGGCACGTTCATCGCCGAACGCCTGTCGATCTCGGACTCCGCGGCGTCGCCGAGGCGCAGCTCCAGCTTGGTGCCGAGCAGGTCCCGCATGTTGATCCGGATTTCCGCCCAGCGCACCGCCGTGAGCACGACGTGCACCCCGAAGCCGAGGCCCCGGTTGGCGAGCGTCGTGATGGTCTGCTCCAGCTCCTCGTAGTCCTGGCGCAGGGTGTTCCAACCGTCGACCACCAGGAACACGTCGCCGAACGGATCGTCGGCGAACTCGCCGGCCGCCCGCCGACGGCGGTAGCTCGCCACCGAGTCGATGCCGTGCTGAGCGAAGCGCGTCTCCCGCTCGTCCAGGACCGCGACCACCTCGGCCACCGTCCGGCGTACCGCCTCGACGTCCCGCCGGCCGGCCACCCCGGCCATGTGCGGCAGCCGTTCCAGGCTGCGTAGCGCGCCGCCGCCGAAGTCCAGACAGAAGAACTGGACCTCACGCGGCGTGTGGGTGAGCGCCAACGAGGCCAGCAGCGACCGCAGCATCGTGCTCTTGCCGCTGAGCGAACTGCCGACGATGACCACGTTGCCGCCCGCGCCGGCCAACTCGACCATCATCGGGTCGCGGCGCTGTTCGTACGGGCGGTCCACCACGCCGACCGGCACTGTCAGACGTCCACGGCCCGGCCAGGACGCCGTACACAATCCGTAGGTCGGGTCGACGGCCAGCGGGCCGAGCAGCTCGCCCAGGCCCGGCGGGTCGGCCAGCGGCGGCAGCCACACCTGGTGCGCCGGTCGCCCCCGCCCCTTGAGCTGGTCGATCAGCACGTCGAGCATGGCGACGGCCTTGCCGTCGGCCGGCTGCTCCGGCTCCGGCACGGAGTCCGCCGACACCTGCGGGACCTGCGCGGGGATGAAGTCGATGCTGTACGGCACGATGCGGCGCTGCACCAGGGCCTGCGACGCGGAGGCCTGCTGGCCGGGCGCCCGGTACGGCCCCGAGACGTACGCGGCCCGGAACCGCAGCATGGTGCTGGTGTCCGTCTTCAGGTAACCGTGCCCCGGCGCGCTCGGCAGCTCGTACGCGTCGGGTACGCCGAGCACGATCCGGCTCTCCACCGCCGAGAAGGTCCGCAACCCGATCCGGTACGACAGGTGCGTGTCCAGACCGCGCAGCTTGCCCTCCTCCAGGCGCTGCGAGGCCAGCAACAGGTGCACACCCAGCGACCGACCCAACCGGCCGATCATCACGAACAGGTCGATGAAGTCCGGCTTCGCGGCCAACAACTCGCTGAACTCGTCACAAATGATCAACAAGCTCGGCATCGGCGCCAACGGCTCCCCGGCCGCCCGCGCCTTCTCGTACTCGAACCGCGAGACGTAGTTACCCGCCGCCCGCAGCAACTCCTGCCGCCGCACCATCTCACCCGCGAGCGCGTCACGCATACGGTCGACCAGCGGCAACTCGTCGGCCAGGTTCGTGATCACCGCGCTGGTGTGCGGCAACGCCTCCAACGAGGCGAACGTCGCGCCACCCTTGAAGTCCACCAGGACGAAGTTCAGCTCCTCCGACGAATGGGTCACCGCCAGCGCGGCCACCACCGTACGGAGCAGTTCGCTCTTGCCGGAACCGGTCGCGCCGATGACCAGGCCGTGCGGTCCCATGCCCTCGTGTGCCGACTCCTTGAAGTCCAGCTCGACCACGTTGCCGTCCGGGCCGACGCCGAGCGGGATGCGCAGCCGGTCCCGGTGGCCGCGCGGCCGCCAGGTCTGGTGCACGTCCACCGCCGCGGCGTCGCCGACGCCGAGCAGGTCGGGCAGCTCCGTGCTGCGGGCCAGCGGCTCCTCGTTGCTGGTCTGCTGCTGCGACAACCGGTACGGCGCGATCTGCCGGGCGAGCCCCTCGGCCGCTGCGGCGGACAGCCGGTCGGGCCTGCCGAGACGCGACGTCGACGTGCCCCGGATCAGATCGAGCGTGCTGCCGTCGCCCGCGTCCAGGCAGAGCAACCAGCGGCCGGCGTCGCGCGGCACCGTCCCGGAGAGGTCGACGAGGGTGACGCCGAGCAGACCCTGACCCACGAGCTGGCAGGTCGGGGAGATCTCGCCACCGTCGACCACCACGACGAGGTGCGGCGCGGTGGTGAGCGGCTTGGCCTCGGCCGCGAACCGGGGTCGCCCGGCCAGCTCGACGGCGAGGGAGTCCTCGGCCTCGGCCAGGCTGGCGAAGACCAACCGGCGCGCGCCACCGGCGTCCGTCCGACCACTGTGGTGTGCGTGCGGGAGCCACTTCACC
This sequence comes from Micromonospora sp. NPDC049102, assembly GCF_043197485.1. Taxonomy (NCBI): domain Bacteria; kingdom Bacillati; phylum Actinomycetota; class Actinomycetes; order Micromonosporales; family Micromonosporaceae; genus Micromonospora; species Micromonospora sp. NPDC049102. The sequence continues at coordinate 32,524 of NZ_JBICTE010000015.1, forward strand.
CAGTCCCAGGCGGACTGCCGGTCGGGCGCGGCGACCACCGCGACCACCAGGTCGTCGGGGGCGTGGAAGGTCACGAGCTGACCCAGGGCCGAGCGGATGAGGTCGAGCACGGGCTCCCGGTCACCGCGCAGTACGACCCGGCTGAACGCGCGCACCGACAACGCGGTCGGCAGGTCGGGCACGTTGGAGTGCGCGCGGACGAACCGACGCAGCGCGATGGCGCTCATCGGTTCCAGGTCCTCGACCGGCTTGGTCTCCGGCGGGACGATCTCCACGGCGAGCCGCTGCGGGCCCAGCGCGATCCGCGTCTCGCCGAAGTCGGGCTCGGTGATCCGCCGCTCCCACAGTCGACGGGACGCCGCGATCGACCAGAGCGCGTCGGGCTCGGGGTGCCGCCAGGCCATCGCGTCGCGCTGCTGGGCCGCCGCACGCCGGGTGCGCTTGCGCATCTGCGCCAGGTAGCGCATGTAGTCGCGGCGGTCGGCGTTCAGCTCGGCCTTGTCGTTGCCGCCGCCGTTGCTCAGCGAGCCGATGGCCATGCCGAGCATCGACACACCGAACAGGCCACCGGCGACGTACGTCATCATGCCGCCACCACGACCGGCGTAGAGGAACGCCATCGCGCCGACACCGCAGACCATCGGCAGGATCATGAGCAGTTGCCCCATCCCGCGTGGTGTCGGTTCGGGCAGCTCAGGCGGGGATTCCAGTACCACCTCGCCGCGCGGCAAGGCCGGCCCCGACTGGCGCGGGGGTCGGCGGAACACCACCGTGCTCACGGCTGTCTCCTCCCCAGAAGCGGCCCTGCCGTCGTGCCGGCGCGGCCCGAAGCTCGCGGGTGGGCACTGTACGTGCCCGTCATCGTAGGTAATCTCCCGTGGGCGCGGTGCACCCGCACCGTGGCGCCGCGGCCCGCTGATCGTGGATGGACACCAGGAGGCCACTGTGGTTACGAAGTCGGCGACCGGTGGTCTGAGCCGGATCACCATTGTGGCTCCACGTACCCGGATGGATCTGGCGCTGCCCTCGGACGTACCGATGGCGGACCTGCTTCCCACCCTGCTGCGCTACGCCGGGGAGGACCTGGCCGACGACGGGGTGCGGCACGGCGGCTGGGCACTGTCCCGCCTGGGTGAGCCGCCTCTGGACGGTGGTCGTACGGCTGCGCAGCTCGCGGTCCGCGACGGCGAGGTGCTGTACTTCAACCCCCGGTCGGCCGCCGCTCCGGAGATCGTCTTCGACGACGTGGTGGACGCGGTCGCCACCGCGACCACGCAACGGCCCGGCTCCTGGCAGGTCGACGCGACCCGCTCGTTCGCGGTGCTGTTCGCCGCGGTGGCGCTCGGCGGCGGCGCGCTGGCGGCGCTGTTCACCGGCCCTCCGCACCTACCCGGGGCGGTGGCCGCCCTGCTGGTCGCGGTGGCGCTGCTGGTCGGCGCGGCGGTGCTCGCCCGGGCTGCGGGCGACAGCCGGACGGGCGCGGTGCTGGCGTTGGCCGGGTTGGCCTACGCGGGCACCGGCGGCCTGCTGCTGCTGGCCGGCGACCGGAAGCTGACCGAGCTGGCGAGTCCGCACGTCCTGCTCGCGGCAACCGCCGTGGTGGTCGCCGGGGCGGTGGCCGTGCTGGCGGTCGGTGACGACAGGTACCCCCTGTTCTTCGCCGCGATCGGCCTGGGCGCGGCGACCGGCGTGGGCGCGCTGCTCTGCCTACTGCTCGACATCGACGCCGCAGCCGGGGCCGCGGTCGTGGCAGCGGTGGCCTTCGGCATGGTGCCGGCGCTGCCGATGGCGGCCTACCGGCTGGCCCGGCTGCCGGTGCCGTCGATCCCGACCGGCCCGGACGACCTGAAGACCGACAGCGAGTTCGTGGACGGCCGACGCGTGCTCGAGCGCAGCGACCGCGCGGACGCGTTCCTCACCGGTCTGTGGTGGACGGTGTCGCTGCTGGTGCTCGGCGCGCAGCTGGTGTTGGCCCTGGACGGCAGCCTGGCCGCCGTACTGCTGTGCCTGGTGCTGGCACTGTTGTCGCTGCTGCGGGCGCGTCCGCTGCTGGGGCGGGCCCAGCGCGTCCCGGTGCTGCTCGCCGGCACCGTCGGGCTGGGACTGGGCGCCGCCGCGACCTTCGCGGGTGGCCCGCTGGCGGTCCGCCTCGGCCTGATCCTCGGTGGCCTGCTGATGGCGGCCGTGGTCAGCCTGATCTACGGCCTGTCCGTCGCGGGCAAGCGCATCTCGCCGGTGTGGGGGCGGCTGCTCGACATCGTCGAGATCCTGCTGATCATCGCCCTGGTGCCGCTCGCCGTCTGGGTCTGCGGCATGTACGGCTGGATCGTCAACCTCCGCCCCTGACCAGTCAGACGGCGCCGCCCGGCTGGCGGCATTCGTGGTCGCGTTGGTGCTGAAGGGCTTCTTCCAGCTGGTCTTCGAGGATGATGATCCGGCAGGCGGCTTCCAGGGCGGTGCCGTGGTCGACCATCTCCCGGGCTCGTACGGCCAGGCGCAACTGGTATCGGGAGTAGCGGCGGTGGCCGCCGGCGGAGCGGAACGGGACGATCAGTTTCGCCTCGTCGAGGCGGCGCAGGAAGTCCTGCGAGGCGCCGACGATGTCGGCGGCGCGGCCCATGGTGTAGGCGGGGTAGTCGTCGTCGTTGAGCATGTCATCGGGTTGGGTCATGCATTCCTTCTTCGTGAACGAGGGCCCCGGCGCATGTCGCGCCGGGGCCCAGGGTTACGGGTTGAATACACCATCTACCGACAGGTTCGTCGGGTTCTCGTTTCCGCACCCTGCCGCTATCAGCAGGCGGTGCGAGGATCGCATAAGCGTGACCGGAGACCACCTCGCGTTCAAAGTGATTACGGTGTCCACCGCAGAACTGGAACTACGTCCTGACGGCGGGCGATCCAACGGCGCCAAGCCCTCCCTTTCCTCTGCTTTCACCTATCTACCGTGCTATCCGTCGATGTCGGAGCCCCACGCGACTTCATGGCCCCGAACATGTGCGGCGGATCCCTACTGCTTCAGGCGGAGCCCCGAACACTGCATCGGCCCTGCCTGCGGTTGCCCTGACCTGGAATTACGTCAAGGTCTTGTCGTGCACGTGCCGTGTTGCACGCGGCGATGTGGTCCCACCGCGGTTACCGAGCCAGCCACGAGAAACTTCCGGGCTCTGCTTCGCGCTCGGCTTGTCACGTCTGCGTCTTCAACCGATCTTCGTCGTCAACGGAGGAAACGTTACCAGCCCCGCCGAGAAAGTCTAGTCTCCGGAGACCAAATTTTCTGGGCGATCGATTGCAGCTTCCCCGCCCGTGCCGCCTGCGACAGGCTCATGCGCCTGCCGGGCAGGAGGGGCCAGGCACCCGAGCAGGAGGAACGGTCAGCGGGGCTGCCGGCCTCCCGCCGAGGCGACCGGCGCGCTGGCGTACACGCCGGGTCCGTGCTGCCCGTCCATCGGCCGCGCCGGCGTACCGGCGCGGTGCGCCACCTCCCGGACGACCTTGACCAGCGCCTCGACGTGGTTGTCCATCGCCGCGACCCGCAGCAGTGGGGCCGCCACGCGCCCGTCGGGCGTCACCGACGCCGCCACCGTGTGCGAGGGCGCGGAGGTGGCGGTGATCGCGTCCACCAGCGGGCCGAGCGGCGCGCCCGGCCGACCACGCAGGGTCAGACAGCGGTGCGTCCAGCCGCCGCCGCGCAGCCCCTGCCAGGTCTCCGTCGGCGGCTCCGGCACCAGGTCCAGTCCGGCGGCCGACACCACGGCGGCGCGCAGCTCGTCGCGGCCCAGCGGCCGGTGGGCCAGGCCGGCCGCCGTCAGCGCCTTGCCCAGCCGGCCGATCCCGGTGGCGAGCGTCCGGTGGACGCCCTGCAACCCACCGCCTCGGCTCACGGTCTCGACCCGTGCGTCACGGACCGTGAGCCGCAACGCCACCCAGACGGTACGGTGTGCCGCCGGTGGCGCACCGGCTGCCGGGTACCAGACCAGGGTGTGCGCGACCACCTGGGCCCGGGAGACCGGCGCCGAGAAGTCGGCGAGCACCCGCAACGCCCGGTCCACGGTCGACGCGTCCACCGAGCCGACGGCGGCGCCGGTGGCCGGTTGCAGTGCGACCGCCGCGAACCACCCCTGGTCGTCCTGCCCGATGCCCAGCCGAGTGCCCCGATCGGTCAACTCGATGACATGCAGTTCGGGTGCCAGCGCGGCCAGCCGGGGGTCCGCTGCGGTATCGCCGGCCAGGGTCGCCTCGGCCCGCTCACGGCGGTCACGCAGCCGGCGCCGCAGCAGCACGTCCTCGAACCACCAGCGTCGACCACGTCGGGCGAACGCGGCGAGTACGAGCACCACCGCCACGACCGCCACGGCCGCGAGCAGCCAGCTCGGACCGGCCGTCGCGGCCCACACGGCCACGGCACAGACCTCGAGTACGACGAGCTGACCGACCAGCACCGGACCGATCCGACCCCGACCCGGCCGATCGGCCGCAGGGGTGGACCGCGCCGGGACGGTGGACGGCCTGGTGACGGCATCCGCGGGTCGCGCCTGAACCTGCGTCATCGCTGACTGTCCCTCCTGGACGGTACGGCTCCGTGCCGAAGCGGTCCGGCGGGGGCCCCGAGGACCCACCCTCGGCCCCTTATCGTAGGGAAGCCCGCGACGGCACCCCGAGGACATCGTCGCGGATCCACCCCGCCGGAGGTAAGTCATGCGGACCCGCCGCGATCAGGTGCAGGCGTACCGCTTCGTCACCCGCCGGATCGTCTCCGCGCTGCTGTCAGGCGACCCGGAGACCACCAACCTGCCGATGCGACGACTCGGCATGGCGGTCATCGGCAGCGTGATCGCCGCCGCCGTGGTGCTCGGCGGCGTGGGCGCGTACGGCCAGTTGACCGGGAACACCGCTCCCCTGGAAGAGAACACGCTGGTCATCGAACGGGAGACCGGCGCGACCTACGTGTACGCCCAGGGACAGCTGCACCCGACGCTCAACTACACCTCGGCCCGGCTGATCCTGAACGAGCCCGACCCGGCGGTGCGCACCATGTCGCAGGCGTCGCTGCGGGACCGGCCGCGGGGTCGTACCGTCGGCATCGTCGGCGCGCCCGACGCGCTGCCGGACCGCAAGTCGTTGACGGGCCTGCCGTGGTCGGTCTGCGACGTGCCCGACCCGGTCGACCCGCGCCACTCCACCACCCGCGTCGTGATCGACCGGGCGCTGCCCGGCGGCACGCCACTCGGTGACCGCGCGGTGCTGGTCACCGTGGACGGCCAGCGGCACCTGCTCACCGGCGACTCCCGGCTGGAGGTGCGCGGCGGGGACCAGGCGATCGCGGCGCTGCGAATGACGGGTACGGCCCCACTACCGGTCGGGCAGCAACTGCTCAACGCCGTACCGGCCGGCCCGCCGCTGGGCAAGCCGTCACTGCCCGACATGGGTGAGCGCAGCGGGCTGAGCGTCGCCGGCCGTCCCGCCACCATCGGTCAGGTCTTCCAGGCGGCCGGGCAGCACTACGTACTGACCCGCGAAGGCCTCGTCTCGATCAGTGAGATCACCGCGCTGTTGCTGCTCAGTGGTGGCGGTCGGATCACCGACATCACGCCCGATCAGGCCGGCCGTCTCCTGACGGAGCAGCGGCTCGACGCGGACGGGATGCCGAGGACGCTGCCGACCCTGTACGCGGCCCGGGCCGGGCAGACGCTGCTCTGCGCGACGTACCGGGCCGGCGACGCGGGTGGTCCGCCGAACACCACGTTGGAGATCTTCGACCGGGTCCCGGCGGAGCTGACGGACAACGAGCCGGGCTCGGTGCCGGTGCGCCAGACCGCCCGGGACGCGGTGCGGACGGCGGAGTCGGTGCTGCTGCCCGGCGGCAAGGGCGTCCTGGCGCAGGCCGCGTCCGGCGCCGGCACCAGCGGTTCCGGCGCCGCCGGTGCGACGGTCTACCTGATCAGTCCCCAGGGTGTCCGGTACCCGCTCGGTTCGCCCGAGACGCTTGGCGCGCTCGGCTACGAGGGGGTCAGCCCGCTGGCGGTGCCCGGCTCGCTGCTCGCGTTGATCCCCACCGGCCCCACCCTTGACCAGCAGGCCGCGCTCGCCCAGTTCGCGCCCGGCGACGCACCGGCGAGCACGCCTGCGTCACCGCCGACCTCTCCGACGCCCAGCACGTCCGCCCCGACGGGTGAGGGCACCGGCGGCGGAGGGCCGGAGGCATCGACCAGCGCTGACGACTGAGCCGTTCAGACGGGTCGCCCCGGGTCGCGGAGGTGGACTAACCTGGGTCCGCTGACGGTTGTCAACCAGAGCGACGGGGATGTTGCCATGACCGGGCGTACGGAAGTCGACCTGTTGTCCCTTGAGGACTTCCACCAGCACCTTGCGATGCGGCTGAGCCAGGCCGAGTCCGTGCTACGCAAGCTCAACACCGAGATGCAGTGCAGCCCGCCAGCGCTTGGCTCGTTCGACGACGCGACACAGAATTCGCGCCGCTACAGCGAGGTCCACCAGTCCTACGTGGACCAGGCCGAGCGGCTCCGGCAGGCGGTGCAGGCGGCCCAGCAGGCGACGAGCACCATCCTCGCCAACTACCGCACCGCCGAGGCGCGTAACGCGGCCAACGCCACCGACATCACCGCGGCGTTGACCGGGGTCGACCGGGCGTTGCAGCCGAAGGGGGACGGGCGTGTCTGAGTACACCCAGCGTTACGACGGTCGGAGCCACCAGGAGCTGTACGACGCGGTGATGGCCGGCAAGCCGGAGCAGATCGAAGGGATCGCCGCCCAGTGGGCCGCCCTCAAGGGCATCCTGGACGGCCTCGGCCGGGAGCTGAGCGGCGACCTCGACAAGCTCGGCAACACCTGGACGGGCCCGGCGGGCCGGGAGTTCCAGCGGCGCCTGACGCTGATCGTCGACCACTCCGACGCGCTGGGCGAGGGCATGTCCGGCATCAAGCAGGGGCTCACCATGATGGCGGGCCAACTGCGCACCGCGCACAAGAAGGCGGAGAGCCCGGAGGAGACCGACGACAACGATCAGGCCGTTTCCGGCGCGCTCAAGGGTTCCGCGTTCGGGCTGCCCGGCATGGTGGTCGGCGGCATCATGGGCCACCAGCAGGACAAGGCGGAGCAGGAGAAGGCCCACCAGCGGATGGTGACCCTCGTTGCCGAGTTGGCGGCCGGCTACGACCTCTCCGCCTACGACCGCGTCGTGGACCCGCCTCCTCCGCATCCGGAGACACCGCGCACGGTCGACGACGATCGGCCGACGCCGCGCAGCGGCCCGGCCAGCACGACGCCGTCTGCCGCGCCGACCGTCACCGGCCTCGCCGCGCACACGGGCGGCGCGACCATGGCGACGCCCGACGGCGTGGCCCCTCCGCCGGCCGGCGGGGGTGGCTCGGTTCCCGGCCACGACGGCGGCACGTCTGTCGTCGTCGTCGGGCCGGAGGGCACCGGCGACGGCGAGCAGGGCTCCACCTCCCTCGCTGGCGCGGACCCGCTGGTCGGCGGCGCCCTGCTCGCCGGCGGGGCGGCCGGGTTGGCCGGTCTGTCCGGGCCGACCACCATGCCCGCCAGCGCCACCGGCGGTCCGAGCCTGCTCTTCGGGACACCGGGCGGCACACCGGCCGGCGGGGTGCTGCGCACCTCCGCGCTCGCCGGCTCCACCAGCACCCCCACCACGTCGGGCCGGCCGACCGGCGGCGCCGCCGCTGCCGAGAGCCGTTCGGCCAGCGGCGTCGGGCGGAGCATCGACGGTCGGCGCAACGAGTCCGGTCGGGCCGCCGCAGGCGGTCGGCAGGGCCTGACGGGTAACGGTCGATCCGCCGGCCGTCCCGGCGTGCTCGGCGGGCACGGCCATGGAGAGGATGACGATTCCGACGACCGGCTGACCTGGCTGACCGAGGACGAGATGGTGTGGCGGGACGGCGGGGACGCCGCGCCACCGGTGCTCGGCGGCTGACGCCGGCACCGCACACGACCACGGGTGACCCCCGCCGGAACCGCTCCGGCGGGGGTCATCGTACGTCGGTGCACCGTTGTCGACGCGCGGTCCACCGCCCACGGCTTGCAGCTCACGACGCGGGATGTCGGGTTGGAGCGACCGTCCACAGTGTTGGCGGTGGCGGCGGTCACTGCCGATGTCGTCACCGCCGTGCTGCGCCGTGCCGGCGCGGAGGATAGGTTGGTCGGGTGTCGTCCGCAGCTCTGGTCCGCCCAGCCCGCTGGGCCGTGCTGCGGTCGCTGCGGGAGCTGACCCGGCTGGCGGTCACCGCGCTGGTGCTCGCTGTCGGCGTCGGCGGCGCCCTCGCCGCCACCCCGCCTCCCGCACAGCCGCAACTGCGACCGAGCACCGTGAGCAGCCGGGTGGACGCGGTTCGGCCCGAAGCCACCACGACCACCGAGCGTGCGAGCCAGCCGGCCCCTACCCGGCCGACCGACGGCGACCTCACCGCACCGGCCGGCCCGGTCCTCGCGGGCGCGGAGCACGCGCCGACCGTCGAGCCCGGCCGCCGCACCCCGCCCCGACGCGGCCCTCCCGCAAGCTGAGTTCAGGCCGCCAGGTCACCCGACGCTTCGCCTGACCCTTCTCCGGGTCGTCGTCCGGGTGCCCGGGGCGGCAGGTCGGCCGCGACGCGCAGCCACACCCGCTCCGGAGCGCGAATCCGCCCGGCGACGGCGCTGAGCCCCGGCCGACCACCCGTACAGCTCGCCCCGACGCCGCGGAGCCCGTCCCGTCGGGACCCATCCCTCGATACCGTCATCCGACCGCGAGGTGCTGATCATGCAGACCGTCCTCTCCACCGTCCTGCCCGACGTACCCCGGGCCGCCTTCATCTGGCTGAGCCTGCTCGGGGTGGTCGTGTTCGCCGTCGCCGCACTCCTGGTACGCCCCGGCCGCCTCGGCCTCGACCCGACCGCCCGCATCCGCGACGCTGCCATGCCCAGCCACCTGGAACAGGCGCTCCAGGAGCGGGAGCAGAGCCGCTACGCGCAGGAGATCGCGGTTGCCGCCGAGCGCGCCACCACCACCGCTCAGCGCCGCCGGGCAGAGTGGGAAGCCGCGCAGGAGACCGTCGAAGCCGCATGGCAGGCACTGGAGACGGCCGAGGCCGGCGTACGGCGGCTCGGCGCAGCGGCCGCGATGCCGTTGCCGCACACCGACCGGACGCCGGCCGAGTACGCCGACCGCGAGCGCTACCTGCACCGGGCCGCACTGGACGCGTACTGGCGACGGGAACTGTCGGTGGAGCAACTCAGTGACGTCTTCGCGCACCGCGACGGCTGGGACCCCCGGCTGCACCCCGTCGAACAGGAACTCGTGCTCCACCGCGCCGTCCGCGACAACCTGGCGGCCCGGCACGCCGCCGCTCGGGATCGGGAGCAGGCTGCCTGGCGGGCTGCCGAGTCGGCGGTGGCGGCGGCTCGCAGTCTCCGCGCGGAGGCGCAGGCGGCCAGCGGACGGCGCAGGGCGGAATCGTCCTCGGTGCTGCCGCTCAGCGAGGTCCTTCGGCCGTCCGCCGACCAGACGCGGGAGAACACGGTGGTCGCCAGGGGTCGGGCGGCGGTCCCGGCGTTCTGACCCGGCGGCGCGACGAGCGGTTCTGCCGAGCGAGCGATCCGAGCCGGGACGGCGTCAGTGGGTTAGCGTGACGGCATGTCCCGACAGTCGTGGGTCCTCGTGGTGGTCGCCGGCATTCTGGCGCTCGCCACACTTGTCGGCGCGGTGGTGCTGGCGGTGCGTGTGGTGCGCACGAGGCGGCTGCTGACCGGGCTCGGCGCGGGCGGCAAGGTGGCCTTCTACGGGGCACTGATCTACACGATCTTCCCGGTGGACATCCTCCCGGACCCGATCTACCTGGACGACATGGGCGTCCTGGCCGGCGCGCTGATCTATCTCACCCGACTGGTCCACAAGCGCCGGGCGGCCGGCCGTCGCCTGCCCGGGCAGTCGGACGCTCCGCCGGAGGAGGACCGCGCCCGCTCCGTACGATGATCGGGGTTGGGGCACAGGACGGGAGACGCACATGGCGGGTGGTCACCGGCTGGACATCCGGGACGACCGGGTGGCTGCCTTCTGTGCGGAGCGGCACCTCGCGACGCTGACCACCCTGCGCGCCGACGGCACCCCGCACGTGGTGCCCGTCGGGGTCACTCTCGACCCGGCTGCCGGGCTGGCCCGGGTGATCACCTCGGGCACGTCCCGCAAGGCCCGGCAGGTGGCCGCAGCCGGCCCGGACGGCACCCCGGTGGCCGTGTGTCACGTCGATGGCCGTCGCTGGCTGACGATCGAGGGCCGGGCGGTGCTCCGCTCGGATCGGACCGCCGTCGCGGAGGCCGAGCGCCGCTACGCCGAGCGGTACCGCACGCCGCGCCCGAATCCGGAGCGTGTGGTCATCGAGATCACCGTGACGGGGTTGCTCGGAAGTCTCTAGCGTCCGATACGTCCCACCTGACCGTTTCGGTGGTGGCGGAATGTCACCCGGAGCAGGGTCGTTACGTCCCCGGTAACCACGGCCGAGACCGCCACGGAGGCGGCACCCCCGAACGGAGACTCGACCATGAACCCCATCGTGCAGAAGAGCGGCCTGTCCGTCGTCGGGCTGCTGGTCGCCGGCGGTTGCGCCCTCGGGCCCGCCGTCGCCGCGCAGGCGGCCCCCGCGCAGGGTGCCCCGTCCTCGTCGAGCCAGACCAACCGCAGCGCCGAACGAATCCTCGACATCGACTACCAGGCACAGCCGAACTTCTTCTACTGCGGCCCGGCCGCGACACGCATCGCGCTGTCCGCGCAGGGCAAGGCGCTGTCCCAGGACGAGGTGGCCAAGCGCCTCGGCACCACCGAGGCGGGCACACCGTCGGCCCTCGACACCACCCGCGTGCTCAACGAGCTGACCGGCGGGGGCTACCGGACCACGGAGATCCGTGACTCGGTGGCCCGCCCCGACCAGGTCGAGCAGCTACGACGAGACGTGCTGGCCGCGATCGACGCCGGCCGCCCGGTGGTGGCCAACATCAAGGGCACGACCGTGGACACCGTTGGCAACCCGCACTCGTACGAGGGCGGCCACTACCTGACGCTGGTCGGCTACCGCGACGGTGGAGACGACATCCGCGTCGCCGACCCGGCCGACCCGGCGCTGGGCGAGTACTGGATGAGCCTGCCGAAGGTCGCCAACTGGATCGCCGAACGCGGCTACTCGTCCTGATCCGACCGCTCACCGGGCCGGCCTCTCCCGCGCGGAGGGGCCGGCCCTGCTGTTGTCGCGTCTGCGGTTGGCGAGGTGCGCCCGATGGCGCGCACGCACGGCCCGCGTCGGCCGGGCACGGTGCAGCTCACGCCGAGGCGGCGGAGCGATGGTGGACTCGCCGGCGCCGGCCGCCCGACGCACGATCCGGTTGGCGTCGTCCGGCTCGCAGCCGGCGGCCCGAAGCAGGTCGCTCGCCGCGGTACGCAGGCCGGTGACGAGCGCATCGCCGAAGGATTTGACCCCGCTCGCGGCGGCCCTTCCGGCCAACTCGGCACACTCCTCGACCAGCTTCCGCGTGCACCGCGGATCGTTGCCGACCCGGCACTCCTTCCGCATCTCCGTTACCGCCTGCCCCAGCCGACCGATCGCGTCCGGCAGCTCCGACGGGATCGGCTCGCCGTACTCGAGGGCGGTCGTCGACCAGCGGGCGAGGACGCGAGTGTCCAGCAGCAGCCGTTCGAGGTTGTCGGCGCTGTGGGCGTACCTGTGGAACTGCTGTCGACGGTGCCACCGGACCGGCGCGATCGTCACCACCTCCTCCGCCCCGCTCAGTGCGTCGTGCAGTCGGCCGAGGTCCTCGTCGGTGCCGCGCAGCCGATCCAGCACGTGTCTCGTCCGGTTGCTGTCGCGCTGCCGCAGCGCCCGCCCAAGCTCGTCGAGTTGCTCGCGGAGGATCGTGAAGATCGGCGTCGCCGCCCGGTCCAACACCCGCATCGGGTTGACCGGCAGCAACAGCGCGACAACCACCAGACCAACCGCCCCGCCGACGAGCGCGTCGAAGATCCGGGGCACCTCCAGGCCACGGCCCATCGGGGCCAGCGTGGCGATCAGTACGGCGGTACCGCCGGCCTGACCGACCAGAGGGCCACCCTTCCCGGCCACCAGCAGCGCGCTGGCGATGGCCAGGGCGACGACCACCCCGGTCTGCCACGGTCCCGAGCCGACGATGAAGCGCAGCCCGTCGCCGATGACGATGCCCAGCCCGACACCGGCCAACAGTTCGAAGGTGCGCCGGGCCCGCTGCCCGATGGCGGTGGCGATCGTACCGACGGCGGCAGCGGGAGCGAAGACGTGCGCCCCCTGGCCGAGGAAGTGCTTGGCGATCAGGGCCGCGAGCGCCGCCGCCAGCCCGGACTGGACGGCGATCACCAGGGTGACCTGCCACTGCCGGGCACGAATCCGGCCGGCCTGGCCGCTGCGGTGCCGCACCCGTTCGACCGCTTGGCCGCCACGCTCGGCAGCCTCGTCGAGGCGTGACCGGTCGCGCTCTGCCGGTGGGCGGTCGTCGGGCATGGCGGCGCTTACCCCGGAGGCGTCCGACCAATCGTGCCTCTGTGTTTCACCCGCCCCAGCGACACCGGCAGCATCCGAATCCATCGGCGTCCGTAGGTTTGCCGGTCCACTGCGGGGTACCAGGGGCCACACACCCACCGATCCGCAACCGGTAAGGGGCCCCAGATGAGCAGTCCACAGAGCACCGGCGACCAGGATGTGGTCGACATCCTCGTCGCCGACCACCGCGAGGTCGAAACCCTCTTCGTCGAGTTGGAGACGCGACAGGGTACGCCCGAGCACCGTCGTCAGCTCGCTGACGTGGTGATCGCCGAGCTGGTCCGGCACGCCGTGGCCGAGGAGGCGTACGTCTATCCGACGGCCCGCAAGGTACTGCCCGACGGCGACCAGATCGCCGAGCACGAGATCGCGGAACATGCCGACGCCGAACGCACGATGAAGGACCTGGAGTCGGTCGACCCGTCCGACCCACGCTTCGACGAGTTGCTGGCACACCTGACCAGCACCATCCGTCACCACGTGCAGGACGAGGAGAGCGACCTGTTCCCGCGGCTGCGCGCCGCCACCGCCCAGGAGGAGATGGTCGAGCTGGCCGGCAAGGTGACGGCGTTCAAGAAGATCGCGCCGACCCGGCCGCACCCGAGCGCCCCGGACCACCCCCCGGCCAACAAACTGCTCGCCCCCGGCACGCGGATCATCGACCGGATGCGCGACGCGCTCAGCGACCGGCCGACCTCGTTGGACGAGCTGCGCCAGGGCTGACCGACGTCAGGTCCGACAAGGACAGTCCCGGGCCGTCGAGTCTTCGGCGGCCCGGGGAGACGTCTGGTACGTCAGCGGACCTGGTCACCCTCACCGGTACGCGCCTGAGCCTGGTCGACGCCCTTGTCGATCTGGTCGTCGTACCTCCCGCCCGTGCGCTTGTCGGCCATGTCGCCGGCCTTCTCCATACCCTGGTCGACCTGCTTGTCGTGCTTGTCGGCGAAGTCCTTGGCCTTGTCCATGAAGTCACCCACGGCGCTCCTCCTCCTCCGGTAGTTCCCCTTCGCCTTCCCTCGGCCCGGTGGCGCAAACACCGTGCGATGGCCCTTCGGACGCGAAGCACCGACCAGCGGACCCCGGGCGGCGTACGATCCGCGCGGGCGGTCGGGTGTCGGCGCACGACCGGCCGGGTACGGACCTCGCCGAGCGAGGAGGCCGACATGACGGCAGACGAACCCGGGGCGCACGCCGCACCGACGACCGGCGGCACGGCGACGGCCGGCGGCACGGCGACGGCCGGCGGCACGGCGACGGCCGGCGGCACGGCGACGGCCGGTGACACCGGAGCGCGCCACGCGTGGGCGGCACTGCCGTGGCTGGTCCGGACCGCGGTGCTGTGGAGCGCCTGCCTGGTGGTGATCGTCACCGGGCTCTACCTGCTGGGTCGGATCGCCGTCCTGCTGGCCCCGCTCGCCATCGCCCTGGCCGCCACCATCTTCCTCACCGCGCTGTTGGACCCGGTGCTGGTCCGCCTGCGCCGACTTCGCCTGCCCGCGGCGCTGGCCGCGCTGCTCACCGTCCTGCTGCTGCTCGGCATCCTGGTGGGCGTCGGCGCGCTGGTGTGGAACCTGACCGCCAGCCAGTTCGACCAGCTCAGTCAGGAACTCACCCAGGGGCTCGACCGCAGCCGCGACTTCGTCACGTCGACCCTGCCGGTCAGCGAGGCCCAACTCGACAAACTGGTCGACCAGGCCCGCGACGGGCTCAGCGGCAGCTCGCCCGACCCGGTGTCCGGGGCCCGGACGGCCAGCGAGGTCGTCGGCTCGGCACTGCTCGCACTGGTGCTGCTCTTCTTCCTGCTCAAGGACGGCCGGTCGATGTGGCAGTGGACGCTGTCACGGATGGCCGGCCCGAATCGGAAGCTGGTGGCCGAGGCCGGTCGGGGCGGCTGGCAGACACTCGGCGCGTACAGCCGGGGAACCATGCTGATCGCGGCCATCGACGCGCTCGGTATCGGTCTGGCCCTGGTGGTGCTGCGGGTGCCGCTGGCCCTGCCGCTGGCGCTGATCACGTTCCTGGGCGGCTTCGTCCCGATCATCGGGGCGACGGTGGCGGGGGCGGTCGCGGTGCTGGTGGCACTGGCGGCGAACGGGCCGACGACCGCCCTGCTCACTCTCGCCGCAGTCGTCGCGGTGCAGCAGATCGAGGGCAACCTGCTGGAGCCGCTGGTCATGAAGCGCCAGGTACGCCTGCACCCGGCCGTGATCCTGGTGGCGGTCACCGCCGGCACCCTCATCGCGGGCATCGCCGGCGCCTTCGTCAGCGTCCCGATCACCGCCGTCCTGTGGCGCATCATCGACACCGTGCAACGCCACCGCTCCGCCACGCACGCGTCAGCGGTGCAGTGACGCCGACGCCTGCTCAGGCGTGGCGGCGCGCGGTGGTCGTCCGGGCCAGGTGGGTGGTGAACCAGACGCCGGCGTGCTCGGCGACCTGGTCGAGCGTGCCGGGCTCCTCGAAGAGATGGGTGGCCCCCGGTACCACCCGCAGCTCGCCGACATCTCCCAGCTCGGCGAGCGCCCGTTCGTTGAGCGCGAGCACCTCCTCGTCCAGGCCGCCGACCAGCAGCAACGTCGGAGTGCGCACCTGGCCCAACGCCGAGCCCGCCAGGTCGGGTCGGCCACCGCGGGAGACCAGCGCGCCCAACCGGTCGGCGCGGGACGCGGCCGCCACCAACGCGGCGGCGGCGCCCGTGCTGGCGCCGAAGAGACCGATCGGCACATCACCCGCCGGACGTTCGGCCGCCAACCAGTCCACGATCCCGGCCAGCCGGCTGGCCAGCAGCCCGATGTCGAACCGCAGTTCGGCGGTGCGCGTGTCCACCTCCTCCTCGGCCGGCGTGAGCAGGTCGACCAGGACGGTCGCGAGGCCGTGGTCGTTGAGCTGCCCGGCCACCGCCACGTTGCGGGGGCTGCGCCGCGAGCTACCACTGCCATGCGCGAACAGCACCACGCCGGCCGGCTGAGCCGGCACCAGCAGGTCGGCGGGGAGCGGGGCGTCCCGAACCGGGATGGTCACCGTGCTGACCTGCTCGTCCATGCCACACCTCCGCAGGCTCGCCTGCGGTCCGGTTACCCCGCCCGCCGCGTCACACGCGCCCGGCCGCAGAGCGGCAGGTCGCACAGTCGGAGGGCGCGGCGTTTGTCGGGTGGGCCGTCGGGTACGCGACGCCGAGACCGCAGACCGTGTAGGCGCAGCCGCGCCCCGACGGATCGCGAGGATCATGATGGCCAAGCAGCAGATATCCCGACAGCAGCAGATGGCCGAGCGCGCCCGACGTGAACCGGACGCCGAGCGCAACCAGGACTTCGGCGACCAGGCCGCCTCGGCCCGCCTGCCCGACGATCCCAAGGCGGCTGCGCCCCGGGACGCGATCGGACGTCCCTCGACCGGAGAGCCGGTCTGACGTACGCACACGACGGCCGGGGCGGGAGCATTCCCGCCCCGGCCGTCACTGCTGCTTGTGTTCGGGCAGCCGGAGCAGGGGCGACCGACCCGGCGGCTGTTCCGGTGGGGGCCCCGCGGGCTCGGCCGGAGGCACCGGCACGGTCACCGGCTCATCGCAGGTGACCCGCAGCACCTGGTCGTGATGCCGCAGCTCCACGACGTCGTCCGGGCCACCGTGGCGCAGCGAGTACGTCGTCTGGTGCGGCCGGACGTCCACCCGTAGCGACAGCCCGCGCCACTGGACGGAGAACTCCAGACGGCTGAGCCGGCTGGAGAGCCGAGGTGCGAACGACAGCTCGCCGTCATGGTCGCGCAGCCCGCCGAGCCCGCTCACCAGGGCGAGCCACGCGCCGGCCAGCGAAGCCATGTGTACGCCGTCGCGGGTGTTCTCGTTGAGGTCGTGCAGGTCCATCAGCGCGGCTTCGCGCAGGTAGATGTGCGCCAGGTCCGGGTGGCCCACCTCGGCGGCGAGCACCGACTGGGTGCAGGCCGACAGCGACGAGTCGCGCACCGTCCGGCGTTCGTAGTAGAGGAAGTTGCGCACCTTCTGCTCGGGGGTGAAGGCGTCCCCCCGCCAGTGCATCGCCAGGACCAGGTCGGCCTGCTTGACGACCTGTTTGCGGTACAGGTCGAAGTACGGATAGTGCAGGAGCAGCGGGTACTTCTCGGCGGGCGTGTGCGCGAAGTCCCACTCCTGGAGCCGGGTGAACCCTTCCACCTGCTGGTGCACGTCCAACTCGTCGTCGTACGGCACGTGCATCGATGTGGCGGCGTCCCGCCAGCTCGCCGCCTCCTCGTCGGTGACCCCGAGGTGGAACGCCTCGTCCCGGTAGCGCATGACGGCGTCGGCGGCGGTGAGCAGGTTCCGCTGGGCCATCAGGTTGGTGTAGATGTTGTCGTTCTTCACCGCCGTGTACTCGTCGGGGCCGGTGACCCCGTCGATGTGGAACTGGCCGCGCCGGTCGTGGTGCCCGATCGAGCGCCACAGTCGGGCGGTCTCCACCAGCAGTTCCAGGCCGATCTCCCGCTCGGTGGCGGTGTCACCGGTGACCAGCACGTACCGTCGTACCGCGTCGGCGATGTCGGCGGCGATGTGGAAGGCTGCCGTACCCGCCGGCCAGTACCCGGACGACTCCGGCCCTTCGATGGTCCGCCACGGGAAGGCGGCGCCCTTGAGGTTGAGCGTCGCGGCGCGTTCCCGGGCCTGCTCCAACGTGCTGTGCCGCCACTGCAGGGCGCTGCGCACCGCGGAGGGCTGGGTGTACGTGAGCACCGGCAGGACGAACATCTCGGTGTCCCAGAAGGCGTGCCCGTCGTAGCCCGGGCCGGTCAGCCCCTTCGCCGAAATCGGCCGCTGCTCGGCACGGGCGCCGGCCTGGAGCACGTGGAAGAGCCCGAACCGTACGGCCTGCTGGATCTCCGGATCACCGTCGACCAGCACGTCGGCCGCGTCCCAGAACTCGTCCAGGTACGCGCGCTGCTCCCGGTGCAACCCGTCCCAGCCGTCCAGCCGTGCGCCGACCAGTGCCGCGCCGACCTGGTCGCGCAGCGCGGGCAGCGACCGTCGACTCGACCAGCCGTACGTCAGGTACTTGACCACCCGCAGCTTCTCGCCGGGCTGGAGCACACAGCCGATGGTGGTGCGCACCCAGTCCTCGTACCCCTCGGACTCGATGGTCGTGTGGTCCGGACCGTGCACCTCGTGCTCCATGGCGGCGGCCACGCGCAGCCCGGAGACCTTGGTGCGGTGGATGAGCTGGCCGCCGTCCGGGGTGGTCAGCTCCTCCTCGGCCTGCAACGGCGATTCCAGGACGGCCGCGACCCGGGGGTCCTTGCTCTGCGCGGGCAGCGACTCGTTGGCCACCAGCTCGGACTGCACGATCAACCGCAGCGGGCCGTCGACGGCCTCCACCTCGTAGCTGATCGCGGCGACCGACCGCTGGGTGAACGACACGAGCCGGGTGCTGCGAACCTTGACCTCGCGGCCGGCCGGAGAGCGCCAGTGCACCTCCCGGTGCAGGGTGCCGGCCCGCATGTCGAGGTCCCGCTCGTGGGACAGCAGCTCCCCGTAGCGCACGTCGAGCGGTTCGTCGTCGACGAGCAGCCGGATCAGCTTGCCGTTGGTGACGTTGACGATGGTCTGCCCGGACTCGGGGAAGCCGTAGCCGGCCTCCGCGTACGGCAGCGGACGCAGCTCGTAGAACGAGTTGAGGTAGGTGCCGGGCAGACCGTGCGGCTCGCCCTCGTCGAGGTTGCCGCGCAGGCCTACGTGCCCGTTGGAGAGCGCGAAGACGGATTCCGACTGGGCCAGCACGTCCATGTCCAGCCGGGTCTCCCGGATGTGCCACGGCTCGACGGGATAGGCCCGTTCCCGGATCATGTCAGGCCCCGCTCGCCGGTCGGGCGTGGCGCCGGCGGGGTGGCGTCGCCCGCGTCGAGCAGGTCCGCGAGGTCCTTCACCACGATGTCAGCGCCGTGCGCGAGCAGTTCGTCGGCCTGTCCCACCCGGTCGACACCGATCACGTACCCGAAACCGCCGGCCCGGCCCGCCGCGACGCCGGAGAGCGCGTCCTCGAACACTGCGGCCTGGGTCGGGTCGACGCCCAGGACCTCGGCACCGGCCAGGAAGGTGTCGGGTTCGGGTTTGCCGCGCAGCTTCCGCTCGCGAGCCACGAGCCCGTCGACCCGCGCCTCCAGCAGGTCTTCCAGCCCGGCGGCGGCCACCACCTCCCGCCCGTTGGCGCTCGCGGTCACCACCGCCCGACGCAGCCCGGCTTCGGTCGCCGCCCGCAGATAGCGCACCGACCCCGGGTACACCTCGACGCCGGAGGTGCGCAGACGATCCAGTAGCAGGACGTTCTTGCGGTTGCCGATGCCGTTGACCGTGTCGGCTTCCGGCGGGTCGTCCGGGCTGCCCTCGGGGAGCTCGATCCCGCGCGAGGCCAGGAACGACCGGACGCCGTCCGCGCGGGGCCGGCCGTCCACGTAGCGGTTGTAGTCCGGGCCGGGGTCGAACGGCCGGAACGGCTCCCCGGTCGCCGTGGCCCGCTTGCGCAGGAACGCGTCGAACGTCTCGGTCCAGGCGGCGTTGTGCACCCGGGCGGTCTGCGTCAGCACACCGTCCAGATCGAAGAGACAGGCGGTCACATGAGCAGGTAGGCCCAGCACGGTACGAATCTAACCACCCGGCTGGGCGCCCAAACCCGTTTTCAGCCGCCGCCGGGCCGGCTCAGTTCGGGCGCAGGGTCCAGATGACAGTCAGGGCCGACGTGGGTGTGCCGTCCTCGGTGGCGATCTCCACCTCGACGGCGAACTCGGGCCGCCGACCGGATTCCAGCTCCGCGACCACCTCCGAGGCTGGGCGACCGAGCCGCGCGGTGGCCAGCACCGCACCCCGGGCCAGCTTGTGGTACGCGATCTCGGCGCGGACGGCGAGCGGCACGGCCCGGTCGAGCAGCTGCCCGAAGGCGGCCAGCACGACCGCGCCGGAGGCCGTCTCGCCGAGGGTGAACATCGCCCCGGCGTGCGGGCCGCCGACGTGGTTGTGGGTGGCCGGCGTGTCCGGGAGCCGGACGGTGGCCCGCACCCCGCCGTCCGCCTCCGGAGCCACCTCGACGAATTCGATGCCGAGCGTGCGGGCGAACGGCACCGCTTGCAGGATGCCGGCCGCCACCTGGCGGGAGTCGATGGTCATGGCCCGACGCTACTTCTCGGTAACCAGGGCGGCAACCAGGGTTTTCCCCGACTCCGCGACGCGTCAGAGGTTGGCGATCGTCCGCAGGATCTCCGCGTAGAAGTTGCCGTCGATGCTGCGGAAGAGGGAGAAATCCTGACCCGGGTCGCCGAAGAACGGGCGCAGCGTCCACGCCAACTGGGTGCCGACGAAGCCGAAGAGCAGGATCCAGATGTACAGCAGCGTCATGCTTGCCGGACGCTGCGTGGGCTCGCCGCGCCGCACCGGCGGGTTGGCCCACGGGTGCTGCTGCGCCGGGTAACCCGGCGGCAGCGTGCCGGGCGGGAGCGCGACGCCGGGCTGCTGCCCACCCCACTGCGCCGGAACAGCCGCCGGGGCCGGCGCGATGGCCGTGCTGGTCGCCGTGGCGCCGTTGGCAGCCGCCCCGGCCGATACCGCGACCGGCTCGGCGGCTCCCGCCGTCGCGGTGCCGGCGTGCACGACGGCCGAGGCGTCGACCTGGGCCGGAGCGCTGACCGCCACCGGAACGCCGACCTGGCCGGGGGCGCTGGCCGTCGCCGGAGCGCTGGCCACCGGGGCGAGCAGCCCGTGGTCGTTGAGCACCTGCATGCCGCCGGTCAGAAAGCGGAGCCCGACCAGCGCCGACAGCGTCAGGATCGCCACGTTGAGCAGCTTGAAGAAGCCGTAGTCGGGCGCGGTGATCAGGAAGAAGAGGCTGATCGGCGCGAACGCCACCGCGAGCATCGAGGTGACGGTGATCGCCACCATCACGAGCGCCAACGACTGACGCACCGAGAGCCGGGCACCGAACACCAGGTTGAACAGGTAGAGCGTGGGCAGGCAGATGGCCAGCGTCACCAGGAACAGCAGCGGCAGCTTCAGCGCGGACGTCAGCGCCATCAGCGGGCTGTGGAACGCGCCGAGCACCGCCCCGTAACAGGCGAGGGCGATGGCGGAGCTGGCCAGCATCCGCCCGGTCAACACGTTGAGATCACCCTCGGCGACGATCTGCTGCCAGATGCCCTGACGGTCGCGCAGGATGCGCTCGATGACGAGCGGACTGGGACGGTCACCCGACACGGGCGCACCCCTCTCGGTCTGGCACGGACGGGACTAGGTGGGCAGACGGTAGGACACCGGACGGACCGGCCGCCACCCCGCTCCGGGGTGGCGTCACCGCCATCCCACGTCGATGCGCGCGCCGCGCTCGTCGAAGAAGTGCAGGGCGTCCATCCGGACCGAGACGGCGAGCGGGTGCCCGGCCGTGACGGCCGGGTACGGCGCGAGTCGTACCGCCAGCTCCGCCGGGCGGCGGTGGTGCCGACCCGGGTCGGGAAGGACGCTCGTCGTCCGCGAGGCGGCACTCGGCACGTCCTCGGTCTCCACCGGTTTACCGGTGAGCCGCTGCATCACCGCACCGAACCGGCGCAGGCCACGCTGACCCACCGGCGGCGGGTCCAGCGGCGCGCCCATCTCGTCCACCATGATCGCGGTCGCCCCGATGTCGAGGAACGCCAGCGACTCGTGGCCGTGGTGCTCGAGGTAGCGGATACGGCCCCGCAGCACGTCGCCGGGGCTGTCCGGAGCGACGGGCGTGAGCGCCTCGGCCCGCATCCCGACCACGATCCGCTCACCGTGGTAGTGCGCGACCGCCCGGCTGCGGATGTCGTTCCAGGGCAGGTAGAGCGACTGCTCACCGAGGTTGAGCGCGATGTAACGGTCGAGGTGGACGTAGACCGACGCCTCCAGCAGGTTCATCCGGGGGCTACCCAGGAACGCGGCGACGTAGAGCGTCGCCGGACGGCCGTACACCTGGGTGGGCGTGCCCACGTCCTGGAGCACGCCGCGGCGCATGATGGCCACCCGGTCGGCCATGGTCAACGCCTCGGCCTGGTCGTGGGTGACGTACACGGTGGTGACGCCCAGCTCCCGGGTCAGCCCGGAGATCTCCGCCCGCAGCTCGGCGCGCAGCCCGCTGTCCAGGTTCGACAGCGGCTCGTCCATCAGGAAGAGCCCGGGTCGCCGGACGATCGCGCGCCCCATGGCGACCCGCTGGCGCTGACCGCCGGAGAGCTGGCCGGGCTTGCGACCGAGCACGTCACTGATGCCCAGGGCGCTCGCCACGTCGGTGACCCGTTCACCCCGCGGCTCCGGCTCCACACCGGCCAGCCGCAGCGGGAAGGCGATGTTGTCGCCGACCGTCATGTGCGGATAGAGCGCGAAATCCTGGAAGACCATGGCGATCTTGCGGTCGCGTGGCGGAAGATCGTTCGCCAGCTCCCCGTCCAGCAGCACCGCGCCCTGCGTCGGGTCCTCCAGACCGGCGATCATGCGCAGCACTGTGGACTTGCCGCAGCCCGACGGCCCCAGCAGCACCATGAACTCGCCGTCGTTCACATCCAGATTTATGCTGTCAACGGCCAATGTGCCGTCCTTGAAAACCTTGGTCACATCTTTGAGTGCGACGGTGCTCACCGTCATCTCCCCCACGTCTCTCGGTCGAACCCCTGATGACTGTGACCAGGATCATTGGTTTCGCACATCGGGTAAACGTCTCATGTTCGGCCCATGTCACCGGCATTACGCGGGGGCGGGAGACCGAGCTGTCAGCAGCTCGCTGCCTGGTCGGACCGCTCGCCGAGGAACACCCGGCGCACCACCCGCTCGGCCGCGTGTCCGTCGTCCAACCCGCAGAACCGGCTCCGGAAGCGCTCGCGGGCCTTGTGCGCCGCCTCGGAGCGCACCGCGTCCGTGCGGAACAGGTCGACCAGGTCGGCGAACGTACCCGCCACGACGCCCGGCGGTTCCGCCGTGACGTCGAAGTAGACACCCCGGGCCAGGCGGTACGCCTCCCAGTCGGGTGTGTAGAGCACGATCGGACGGTCCAGCACCGCGTAGTCGAACATCGCCGACGAGTAGTCGGTGACCAGCACGTCGGCGACCAGGTAGAGGTCCTCCACCCGCTGGTAGCCGCTGACGTCGCGTACCCGGTGGAACTCCGCCGGGCGGCCCGGCCGGCGCTCCCGGTCGTGGAAGTAGTGACTGCGCATCAGCAGCCGTCCCGAGTCGCCGAGCGCCTCGACGAACCGGTCCGGGTCGAACGGCGGTCGGTAACCGGGCAGGTGTTCGCGGTGCGTCGGGGCGTACAGCACCACCTGCTCGTCCGGGGAGAGACCGAACTCGGCACGCAGTCGGCGTACCTCGTCGGGGCCGGCGGTGACCAGCCGGTCGTTGCGCGGGTAACCCACCTCCAGCGTGGTGTACGTGGCCGGGTAGGCCCGGTCCCACATCTGGGTGGAGAAGCTGTTGGCGCTGACGCTGTAGTCCCAGCGGTCCACCCGGCGCAACAGGCCGGCGAAGTCCATCCGGCCCGCGCCGACCGGGTAGCGCTGCTGGTCCAGCCCCATCACCTTGACCGGGGTGCCGTGGTGGGTCTGCACGTGCACCTGCTCCGGCCGCTTGCGGACGAAGTCCGGGTAGTTCACGTTGTTGACCAGCCACCGGGCACGGGCCAGCACCCGGTAGTAGGCCGGGGTACCGGCCACCACGTACTCCACCCCGTCCGGCACGGCGTCCACCCGGTCGCGGCGCACGATCCACACCCCGCGCACCTCGGGGGCCAGCCGGCGGGCAGCCTCGTAGATCGCCGCCGGGTTGCAGGAGTATCCCCGGAACCAGTAGGCCGCGTACACCGCGAGCGTCGGGTCCACCGGCCGGCGCAGCTCGGCCCGGTAGTACTCACGCAGCAGACCGTCGCGGGTCAGCCGGGCACCCCGTCGGGCCACCGGCCCCAGCCGACGCCGGGCGGTACGTGCCTGCCGACGGGCCGTGTCACGAGCCCGGCTGGCCGCCCGCAGGGCGCTGAACGTCCGCCACCGTCCGTCCGCGACCAGCCGGTGTTTCACCCCCTCCACACCCTCCGGTACGGGGTACCCGCCGACCGGAAGCCACCGCTCGTAGTCCGCGGTGATCTGCGCGAAGAACGCCGGCCGCAGCTCGGGGGCGATGCGCTGGCCGTTGCCCAGCACGGTCAGGTAGTGCCAGATCATCCGCTCGAAGACCGCCGGACGCAGCGCGTCCACGGCCGGTGACCAGGCATCCATCAGGTGGAAGACCCGGTGCCACTGGGAGAACACCTCGAAGTGCCGGTCCCCCCGGGTCTTCGTGATCGCGCCCGCGCGGCGCTGCCGGTAGTTCACGCACACCCGGTCGAGTACGCCGATCCGGCGCGCCGCCATCAGCACCGGGTAGCTGAACGGGACGTCCTCGTACCAGCCGTCCGCGAAGCGCAGGCCCAGGTCGACCAGGAACTCGCGGCGCACCAGCCGGTTCCACGCGGTGTGCAGCAGCCGCATGGCCTCCGGTCGCCCTCGCAGCGCGAAGGTCTCCGGGCCGGGCGACTCCGGGAACACCTCGGCCATCGCGCTGCGGGTGGCGGTGTCGTTCCAGTGTGTCCGGACGTGGTCCACCAGCAGCACGTCCGGCCGGGTCACCCGAAGTCGCTCGGCCACCTCCGACAGGCAGTCCGGCACCAGCCAGTCGTCCCCGTCGAGAAACCACACGTACTCGCCGACGGCCCGGTCCAGCCCGATGTTGCGGGCTGGACCCAGGCCGACGTTCTCCGACAGTCGGACGGCCCGGACCCGCTGGTCGCGGGCCGCGTACTCGTCGATGATCTCGCCGCTGGCGTCGGGCGAGCAGTCGTCGACGGCGATCACCTCGAGGTCGGTCTCCGGCTGGCCGAGGATCGAGTCCAGGCACTCGCGCAGATAACCCTGCACCCGGAAGGCCGGCACCACGAAGCTGATCAGCGTCATCCGGCCGTCCCCTTCGTCAGCGCGGCGCGACACCTCCCGCGCCCACCGGCGCGGCCGAGGCCCGCGCGCTACGGGCCGGCCGGACGAACCAGGCCAGGACGACGCTCACCACGAAAACCACGAGAAGGTACGCACCGAGTGTAGCCATGCCGATACTCACGACGCCGGTAATCGCCGCGAGCGCCAGCAGCACCGAACGCCCCTCCCAGCCCAGCGTGGCGGTGTGCAGCGGAGGCGCCGCCTGCCGCTTCTCCAGTCGGGCGGTCAGGTCGTAGTGGTGCACGGTGAGCACGAAGACGTACCCGAAGATCAGCCACCCCGGCGCGCCGCCGACGACCCCGACCGCGATCGCGAACAGGTACTCGGCGGCCCGCAACGCGGCGGGTACCAGCCAGTCCAGCGGGCCGTTGTGCGCCGCGCCCGCGCCGAGGCCGCCGGCCAGCAGCACCAGTAACGCCACCGGCACCGCCCAGCGCAGTCCGGCCGGCTCGTCGCCCACTGCGGCGGCGACCAGCAGCACCGCCGGGCCGAGCGCGGCGATCACCGCCAGGGTGAGCGGCCCCATCGGGCGCACCACGGGCAGCCGGCGGGCCAGTGGACCGTCGTCGCGGTGCAGCGTGGCGTCGACCGTGTCCAGCACCGGCACCCACATCCAGCGGGCCCGCAGCGTCCGCAGGGCACCGGTGTACGCGAACGCCAACCCGCCCCACACCAGCACCGCGATCAGGCTGACCAGCGGGTTGAACAGTGCCACGGTCAGCGCGATCAGCGCCCAGCGCTCCCCGATCGGGAAGACCACGGTCCGCTTCAGCCAGTACGACAGCGAGCCGGTGTCCGCCTGCACACGCGTGGATGCCGCGTTGAGCCGGTCGCCGATCCCGCCGCTGGCACCCGTCGTCGTACGCGGTCGGCGGGCCGCCTCGTCGTGCAGCGCCCCGTACCAGGTGTCGGTCATGTGCCGGACGGTCTGCAACGTCATCGCGGCGATGGCGAGTGCCCAGCCGTTGCCCAGTCCGGCGTGGCTCACGCCGAAGCCCAGCCCGGCGTAGACCAGGTACTCCTTGGCCCGGTCCGCCATCGTGTCCAGCCAGCCGCCCCACGCGCTGAAGTGCCGGGTGTAGCGGGCCAACTGGCCGTCCACGCAGTCCAGCACGAAGCCGAGGTAGAGCAGCACCGCGCCGCTGACGAGCGCGAGCCGGCCGCCGACCCCGAACAGCACCGCCGCACCCAACGCGAAGAGCACCGAGATCACCGTGACCCCGGTCGGGGTGAGCCGCAGCCGGGCCGCCAACCGCACGACGTACGGCGACCAGGTGCTGACGAAGTAGGTGGAGAAGAAGTCGTCGCGCTCCTTCACCGACAGCCGCAGCTCGGCCCGGTCCTCGTCGACGGCGGTCACCGCCGCCTCGGCGGCGACCAGGCCGGCACCGTCCTCGACCCGGTGCGCCACGAGCAGACGTACCCGCTGGGCGAAGATCAGGGTGCCGAGCGCCGCGAGACCCGCGACGAGCCGGTCCACGGCGGACCCGCTGTCGTCGTGGCCGGCGCGCCCGCCCGCCGGCAGCGGCGACACGTCACCGGCCGGGCCGATCGGGGCGGCGACCGGCCGCGCGCCGACGGCGGCGGCCCGCGCGGCGGCGGCGAGGGTCGGCAGGTCGTCCACACCGACCCGGAGCGCGCCGCCGAACACGCCCGTGGCGTCGCCGTCGAGGGCTCCCAGCGGGCCGGCGTCGACCACCTGACCGCGCTCCTCGCGCACGGCCGTCCGTCCGGGCACCGGCGGATCGGTCAGTACCAACGCCACGGTCGGCCCGACCGGGCTGGTGGCGAGGTGCCGCAGGACGGCGGTGTGCGCCACCAGGTCGGTGCCGGTGATCAGCAGCGGACCGGTGGCGGCGTCGGCCAGCGCGGCCAGCTCGTCCAGGGTGGCGGCGAAGCGCACCTCGGCCGCGCCGGCCCGGCGCAACTGGTCGGCGAGCCGGTCGGCCAGCGGCTCGCCGGTCGCGGTGGTGAGGCCCGCCGCGGTCGTTCCGCCGGCGAGCACGATCGCGAGCGTCACCGCGGGACCGCGGCGTGATACGCGTCGAGCGCCTCGGCGATGGTGCCGTCGAGCGTCAACCGGCCCGCGTCGAGGTACAACCCCCGACGGCAGAACCGGGTCAGGTCCTTTTCGTTGTGTGACACCAGCACGAGCGTGCGCCCCTCCCCGAGCAGACGGTCAATCGTCGCGTAACACTTCTTGCGGAACTCCGCGTCCCCGACCGCGGTCACCTCGTCCATCAGCAGGATCGGGTGCGGCAGGTGCGAGATGATCGCGAAACCCAGCCGTACCTTCATCCCCGACGAGTAGTGCCGCACCGACGTGTCGATGGCCCGTTCCACCTGCTCACCGGCGAACTCGACGATCTCGTCGAAGTGCCGCTTCAGGTAGCTCGTCGACAGCCCGTGCAGCCCGCCGACCAGGTGCAGGTTCTCCCGGCCGGTCAGGTCGTTGGAGAAACCGGCCGACAATTCCAGCAGCGGCGCCACCGCGCCGTGTACCCGGATGTCGCCCTCGTCCGGGATGAGCACCCCGGCGATCAGCCGCAGCAGGGTGCTCTTGCCGGTGCCGTTGCGGCCGATCACCCCCACGGTCTCGCCCGGCTCCACGGTGAACGACACGTCCCGCAGCGGCCAGAACTGACCCGGCAGCGCACTGCGCCCGCCCCGATGGATGAACAGCTCACGCAGCCGAAGCTGGCGGCGACGGTTACGGACGAACCGGATGCCCAGCCCGTCCGCCTCGATGATCGGCGCGGCCACGTCAGAGCTCCTTGAGCACGGCGGGCTCCAACCGGCGGAACGACCACCAGCCGGCGGCCAGCACCAGCAGACTGCCGACGATCGTCGTGGCGAGCAGCCGGGCGTCCGGGAAATCGTCCGGGTACCAGATCGCGTGGTGCAGCTGGAAGATCCCCACCAGCGGGTTCAGCTCGTACACCACCTTCAACCAGTGCGGCAGGCCGGACTCCCGGACCAGGCTGAGCGGGTAGATGATCGGCGTGGCGTAGAAGAGCACCCGGATGATCAGCCGCATCAACCGTTCCACGTCGCGCATCAGCACGTTCCACGCCGACAGCAGCAGGGCGAGCCCGATCAACAGGACGGCCTGCACGGCCACCGCCAGCGGCAGGGCGAGCAGCGACCAGCCGGGGTGCACCCGCCCGTGCGCCGCGTAGATCACCGCGATGGCGGCGAGGATCGGCAGGCCGGCCGCGTACTCGGCGAACCGGCCGGTGACCCGGCCGATCGGAAAGACCTGACGCGGCACGTTCATGGTGGTGATCAGCCGGGACTGGCCGGTCAACGCGTTGGTGGCCTCGCTCAGCGCCGAACTGGTCCACATCCAGGCGAAGATGCCGGTGATCAGGAACAGCGGGTACGACCCGGCGGCCTCACCGAGGTGCCGCCCGGTGTCGCGGGAGTAGAGCACGCCGAAGACGAACCAGTAGATCGCACCCATGCCGAGCGGCTCGATCAACGACCAGAAGTAGCCCAGCACCGACTGCTGGTACTTGACCGCCAGATCACGCCTGACCAGGATGCGCAGCGAGTTGCGGTGCGACCACAGGGCCGCGACGCCAGAGGTCACCGCCGCCTCCCGCCTCCTGAAAACGGACGCCAGGTTAGCAGTCGGTGAACGAATGCCCCGAATCGACCGGCTTCAGCACTCGATCACGTTGACGGCCAGACCGCCACGCGCCGTCTCCTTGTACTTGACCTTCATGTCGGCGCCCGTCTCCCGCATGGTCTTGATGACCTTGTCCAACGACACCTTGTGCACCCCGTCGCCGCGCAGCGCCAGCCGGGCGGCCGTGATCGCCTTGATGCTAGCCACCGCGTTCCGCTCGATGCAGGGGATCTGGACCAGGCCACCCACCGGGTCGCAGGTCAACCCGAGGTTGTGCTCCATCCCGATCTCGGCCGCGTTCTCCACCTGCTCCGGGGTGCCACCGAGCGCCTCGGCGAGCCCCGCCGCCGCCATCGAACACGCCGAACCGACCTCACCCTGGCAGCCGACCTCCGCCCCGGAGATCGACGCGTTCTCCTTGAACAGCACCCCGATCGCACCGGCCGCCAACAGGAACCGCACCACCCCGTCGTCGTCGGCGCCGTCGACGAACCGGCTGTAGTAGTGCAGCACCGCCGGGATGATCCCCGCCGCGCCGTTCGTCGGGGCGGTCACCACCCGACCCCCGGCCGCGTTCTCCTCGTTCACCGCCAGGGCGAACAACGTCACCCAGTCCATGGCGTGCAGCGGATCGGGCGTCCCGGCGTCCGCCTCCAGGCCGCGCCGCAGCTCCGCCGCGCGCCGTCGGACCTTCAGACCCCCCGGGAGTACGCCGTCCCGCTCGCAGCCACGCTGCACGCACTCCTGCATCACCCGCCAGATCTCCAGCAGGCCCGCCCGGATCTCCGCCTCGCTGCGCCACGAGCCCTCGTTGGCCAGCATCACCTCGCTGATCGACAGCCCGGTGCGGGTGGTGACGTCGAGGAGCTGCGCCCCGGTCAGGAACGGGTACCGCACCCGCGTCGTGTCCGGCTTGATCTTGTCCGCGCCCGCCGCTGCCTCGTCCACCACGAAACCGCCACCGACGGAGTAGTAGGTGCGGGCCCTGACCTGCTCCCCGGCCGCGTCGAAGGCCACGAAGGTCATCCCGTTCGGGTGGTACGGCAGCGACCGGCGGCGGTGCAGCGTCAGGTCCCGATCCGGGTCGAAGTCGATCTCGTGCGCGTCGAGCAGGCTGATCCGCCGCTCGGCACGTATCCGCTCGACGCGAGGCCCGACGGTGTCCGTGTCGACCGTCTCCGGAGACTCGCCGGCCAGCCCCAGCAGCACCGCCGGCCCGCTGCCGTGCCCGTGCCCGGTGGCCCCCAGCGAACCGAACAGCTCCGCCTGCACCCGCGCGGTGTCGGCAAGCAGGCCGTCGGCCTTGAGCCCGGCGACGAACATACGCGCCGCCCGCATCGGCCCCACCGTGTGCGAGCTGGACGGCCCGATGCCGACGCTGAAGAGGTCGAAAACACTGATCATGGCTGCGCTTCCTCGGCGTCCTCCCGTCGTACGGGAAACCGCCCGGTTCGTGGCCGCCGGTCGGCAGCCCCGCTCGTGGCCGCCCGGGCGGGTGGCCGCCGTCACCCGGGGTGTGGGTGCCCGAGCTGTCACCCTACCTGCCCTGCTCACCCCTTACCCGAGCACCGCAGCCCGGCCACCCGATCATGGCAACGCGACCATCCGACCGCCGGCTGCCAGCCACCTCCCCGCCACCCCACGCAGCCCGCGATGCCGCGCAGCCCGCATGATCGCGCTCGACCCTGGTTGTAGTGGCCTCGGGAGCGGCCGGAAGCCACTACATCCAGGATCGAGCACGATCATGGCGCGGGGCGCGGGGCGCGGATGGGCCGGGCGGGCGCGGAGGCGTCGGACGGGGCCGCACGGGTAAGTACCTACGGGTCCACGGGTCGACGATCCTCCTCGGGACCGAGGGCAGGGTCGCCACCCCTTTCTACCGTGGATTGCAGACGCGGCGCACCGCCGCAGAGTGGGAGTACGACGATGAGTCGCAAACTGGTTCGGCCCCGCCAGGGGCGCATGCTCGCCGGTGTCTGCGCCGGCCTCGGACAGCGGTTCGGCATGTCCGCCGGGATGGTTCGGCTGCTGTTCCTGCTGTCACTGCTGCTGCCCGGCACCCAGGTGATCGTCTACCTGATCCTCTGGGTCCTCATGCCCAACGAGGACCGCTACCTGGCCTCCACCGGCCACTAACAGCCCTGCACGAGCCGGCCGCGAGCGCGCCAGCCTGGCGAGCGCGGCAGACGTGACAGCGCCCGCTCCGATGGTGGTCGGGGCGGGCGCTGTCGAGATGTCAGAGCGCCTCGGGGGGCCCTGGCGTCGGGGTCAGGGTGCCGTGTACGTGACCGTCACCTGCTGGTAGCCCAGCGAGCGCAGCAACCCCTCCAGCATCTTGCGGGTGTTCTCCTGGGCGCGGGCGGAGAGGCCGCTGTCCCGGGCGGCGGCGGTGATCCGCTCCTCGGCCAACTGGTAGACCTGCTGCTGCCGGTTGGGGTCGTTGCCGACCAGGTCACCGAGCCGGTTGAGCAGGCCGCGCTGCTCGGCGAAGACGTAGCTCTTCTCCATGTCGAGGTTGGTCTCGCCGAGCTGTGGAGCGGGCAGCTTGATCTCGACGGACTTGCCGTCGGCGGACTGCACGATGGCACCCTCACCGATCTTGGTGAAGTCGACGTACGCCTCGACGCTGCCAGCCCCGACGAACAGCGTGCGTTCGTTGAGCAGGAAGTCGGGGACGTTGCGCCGGTCGTTCTGGGTGTCGACCACGACCTGGAAGTTGCCTTCGGCGGCCACGTAACGGCTCAGGTCCTGGATCGACTTGAGCAGTGGTGGCTGGCTGCGGTCGGTCTGCTCCTTGGCGAACGGGTTGCGGAAGTCCGGCAGGAAGCCGGTCACCTGCACGCCCAGGAGCACCACCACGGCCAGCGCGGCGGCGCCGAGCAGCAGGAGCAGCCCACGGGCCGCACCTCCACCCCCACTTCCGCCGCTCGGGGGGCCGTCGGTGCCACCCGGCCCGTCCGGAGTCGGGTCGGGTGTCCCGGCCGAGCGCTCCTTGAGGTCGTCGCCGGTCGGGTAACCGGGGAACTCCCTCGTGGGCTCGTTGATGCCAGCGTCGCGGGCCATCACACTCACCGTCCTCGTCAGACACGTCGTCTATCAATGACGGTACGGCCCCCGTACGACAGCCGCGCGGCGAGCGGCCGGAATGCGTAAACGGGCAGGTCAGGCGAAGGCGGAGAGTCCGGTGAGCCGCTGCCCGACGATCAGCTGGTGGATCTCCGACGTGCCCTCGTACGTCAGCACGCTCTCCAGGTTGTTCGCGTGCCGCAGCACCGGGTACTCACCGGAGACGCCGTTGGCGCCGAGGATGGTGCGGCACTGCCGGGCGATGGCCAGGGCCTCCCGCACGTTGTTCAGCTTGCCCACGCTCACCTGGTCGGGGCGCAGCCGGCCGGCGTCGGCGAGCCGCCCGAGGTGCAGCGCGAGCAGTTGCGCCTTCACCAGTTCGACGGCCATGTCGGCGAGCTTGGCCTGGGTGAGTTGGAACCCGGCGAGCGGTCGACCGAACTGGGTCCGGGTGGTGGCGTACGCCAGGGTGGTCTCCAGGCAGTCGCGCGCCACCCCGACGGCCCCCCAGACGATGCCGTGGCGGGCCTCGGTCAGGCAG
The DNA here is from genome assembly GCF_043197485.1 of Micromonospora sp. NPDC049102. NCBI lineage: Bacteria > Bacillati > Actinomycetota > Actinomycetes > Micromonosporales > Micromonosporaceae > Micromonospora > Micromonospora sp. NPDC049102. The sequence goes on from NZ_JBICTE010000015.1 coordinate 64,328, forward strand.
CTCAGCGGGGCCTTGAGCCCGACGGCCTCGGGCAGTTGGGCGTCGGCCGGGAGCCGGACGTCGTCGAGCACGATCTCGCCGGTCAGAGACGCGCGCAGCGACATCTTGCGGCGGATCTCCCGGGCCGTGACACCGGGGGTGTCCATGGGTACGGCGAAACCGCGTACCCCGTCGTCGGTGCGCGCCCAGATCACCGCAACGTCCGCGATCGGCGCATTGGTGATCCACATCTTGCCGCCGGTGAGCACCCAGTCGTCACCGTCGCGGCGGGCCCGGGTGGCCATGGACGCCGGGTCGGAGCCGTGGTCGGGCTCGGTGAGGCCGAAGCAGCCGATCGACTCGCCGGTGGCCATCGAGGGCAGCCAGCGCTGCTTCTGCTCCTCGCTGCCGTAGCGCCAGATGGCGTACATCGCCAACGAGCCCTGCACCGAGACCAGCGAGCGGACGCCGGAGTCGGCGGCCTCCAACTCCTGGCAGGCGAGCCCGTACGCGACGGCGGAGGCGCCCGCGCAGCCGTACCCGTTCAGGTGCATGCCGAGCAGCCCGAGCTTGCCGAACTCCCGGGCCAGCTCACGGGCCGGCACGCGACCCTCCTCGTACCAGTCGGCGACGTACGGGCGGACCCGGTCGTCGACGAGTCGGCGGACGACGTCACGGATCTGCCGCTCCTCCTCGGTGAGCGACGGGTCCAGGTCGAGCAGATCGAGGACAGTCATGCCGTCACCTTAGTGAAGGCTCAGGCCGCGCCGCTCACTCGACGGCCGCGCCGCTCACTCGACGGCCGGGCCGCTCAGTCGACGGGCTCGGAGAGCACCAGCACCCGGGCGTGGATCTGGTTGCGCTGTTGCAGGGCGGCGCGCAGCGCGCGGTGCAGGCCGTCCTCCAGGTAGAGCCCACCGCTCCACTGCACGACGTGCGGGAAGAGGTCGCCGTAGAAGGTCGAGTCCTCGGCGAGGAGCTTGTCGAGCGCCAACTCGCGCTTGGTGGTGATCAACTGATCCAGGCGCAGCGGACGGGGCGGGATCTCCGCCCACTGCTTGAGCGTCAGGTTGTGCTCCGGGTAGGGACGCCCGTCCCGGACCGCTCTGAAGATCACGACGGCACGCTCCCCTCCCCGTGACCGGGCCGACCGACGGCGCCGAGCCGGGCCGCGGCGGGCACCGCGGCGCGGCACCGATGACCGTGTCAGCCTAGCGGCCCCGCGCACGCGGCGTTCTGCTCCCTGATGTCAGTTTCGCCACCGCTCGTCCGATCCTCAACCCGACGAACGGGACACCGTGCTCAACTCCACCGGCCGCGCCGCACCACCTCGTCCACTCCGCGACGCCCACGACGCAACGACGGTGACCGATGGTCGGGTGCACGGTAACCGATTGTGACGGCCCCGATGGGCTGGTACTCCTCCGGTACGCCGAAGCTCTCCCGGTACGCGGACAGCCGCTGCGGCGGAATGCCGAAGAAACACGCACCCAGCCCCTCGTCCACGGCGGTGAGCAGCATCAGCAGCGCGGCGAAGCCGGTGTCCACGTACCAGTAGGGCACCGGCCAGCGGTCCGCCGAGCGGTCGGTCCAGCCCTTGTCGGGCTCGGCGTACCGGGTCAGGTAGGCCGACTCGTTGGCGTGCGGCACCACGATGAGCGGCGCCCGGCGCATGCCCGCCAGCCAGCGCTCCCGTCCACCGCCGTCCGGGGTGGTGGCCGCCCAGAACCGCTCCCGGTCGGCCGCCTCCTCCAGCACCAGGAAACCCCAGCCCTGGGCGAAGCCGGCCGACGGGGCGCGTACGGCGTGGTCGAGCAGCCGGTCCACCACGTCGGGCGGGACGGGACGGTCCGGGTCGTAGTTGCGGACCATCCGTCGACGGCGGACGACCTCGGCGAACTCCATCAGGCTCCGGGACGGATGCCCCAGGCACCGCGCCAGGTCGTGCCGGGCCCCAGCGCGAGCACGTCCTTGCCCGAGCGGAACGCGTCCGGCGGGCAGGTCATCGGCTCGATCGCCACCGACCGGCGGTGTCGCTCGCCGGTCAGCGCGTCGCCGGTGAAGACCTGCCACCAGCCGAACTCGGCGTCCGCCCAGATGCTCACCCCCGACGAGGCGTCCGGCGCGGCCAGGCTCACCGAGGAGCCGCCGTCGGCGTCGCGGACGACCTCGCCGAAGCACAGGTCCAGCTCGGCCTCGCCGATCCGCCGCGGGCTGGTCCAGTCGTACTCGGTGCCGGCCACCGGCGTCGCACCGACCGGCAGCAACCGCCCGTCCACCATGATCCGGGTACGCGCCGGCAGCCGCATGACCAGGTCGTCCACGGCGACGCCCGGCAGTTGCAGGTACGGGTGCACGGAGAAGCCGAACGGCGCGACCTCGGTGCCGATGTTCGTCACCTCGTGCTCGGCCCGCAGGCCGTCAGCGCTCACGCTCCACCGGCTGACCAGCCGCAGCGGCCACTCGTAGCCGGGCTGCGGCGGCAGGTCGTAGCCGAGGGTCACCGCGTCCGTGGACTGCTCCAACAGCCGCCACGGCACCCAGTTGACCAGCCCGTGGATGGCGACGTGCCGCCCCGGCTCGGTCAGCGCGAGTTGGCGCGTCCGGTCGCCGTACACGTAGCGCCCGTCGCGGATGCGGTTCGGCCAGGGCGCGAGCACCTGTCCGGCGCAGCCGGGGCAGACCTCGTCGACGCCGTACCCGTCGAGCAGGTCGACGCCGTCGTGCCGGTACGTCCGCAGCCCGCCGCCCACCTCCACGATGACGGCCTCGTGGCCCGCGGCGGCGATGGTCCACTGTGCGCCGGAGAAGGGGCGCTGCTCAGGGCTCTCCATGCCGGCGACCCTAACCGGTCACGACCGGTCGCCGCTCGACGCCGTCGTGGCCCGGTAGCGCAACAGCGCCGGGAAGGCGACCGCGAGCACCACGACGAGGACCGCCGAGGCGAGTCCACCGGCAACCCAGGCCACCCCGCCGCCGAATCCGGTGGCCATGGTGCCGGCCCGCAGGTCACCGAGGCGTGGCCCACCGGCCACGACCACCGTGTTGACGCCCTGGAGCCGTCCGCGCATCCGGTCCGGCGCGTACACCAGCAGCATGGACTGGCGCAGCACTGCGCTGACCAGGTCGGCGGCGCCGGCCACGGCGAGTAGCAGGACCATCAGCCAGAGTTGCTGGGCCAGCCCGGCGGCGGCGATCGCGACACCCCAGCCGACCACCGCGGCGACCAGGCCGACCCCCTGCCGCCGGAGCCGGCCGATCCAGCCGGAGGTCAGCCCGCCGATCATGGAGCCGATCGCGATGGCGCTGTAGAGCAGGCCGACCGTGCCACCCCCGCCGAACCGCTCGTTCGCGATCTCCGGGAACAGGGCCCTCGGCATGGCCAGGATCATCGCGATCAGGTCCACGCCGAAGGAGAGCAGCAGGACGGGTGTGGTGGCCAGATACCGGAAGCCGTCGATCACACTGGCCAGGCCGGCACGCTGGACCTGGCCGTCGGGGCTCGGCTCGGGCGGCAGCGCCGGCAGGCGCAGCGCGGCCCAGAGCATCGCCGTGAACAGCACCGCGTCCAGGCCGTACGCGATCGGCAGCACCACGTGCGTGTCCGACGAGGCGGCGAGGATCAGGCCGGCGGCGAGCGGGCCGGCGACCGACGCGGCGGTGAAGGTCGTGTAGTTCAGGGTGCTGGCGGCCGGGACGAGGTCGTCCGGGACGAGCCGGGGCAGCATGGCGCTGCGGGCCGGCGAGGTGATCGCGAAGGCCACCGACTGCACCGCCATCAGGGCCAGCAGCAGCACCGGACTACCCACGTCCAGCAGCGCCTGGACGAGCAGCCCGAGGGTGGATGCCCAGAGCAACAATGAGCCGCCGAGCAGCACGGCACGGCGATCGCGGGCGTCGGCGACCGCGCCACCCCAGAGCCCGAAGATCAGCAGGGGTACGAAGGCAGCCACGCCCAGCAGGCCGACCCAGAACGAGTCCCGGGTGAGGGCGTACATCTCCACCGGCACCGCGACGGCGGTGAACTGGAAGCCGAACATCGCCACGGTGTTGCCGAGCCACAACCGCCGGTACTCCGGGACGCGCAGCGGGCGGACGTCGATCGCCCAGCGGCGCGCTCCGCGCGGCCGGGCCTCCTGCACACCGGTCACGGCGCCAACCGCTCGACGATCCAGTCGCCCGCGTCGGCGCGACGAAAGCGCAGGCGGTCGTGCAGCCGACCGGCCCGGCCCTGCCAGAACTCGACCGAGTCCGGCCGCACCCGTAGCCCACCCCAGTGCGGCGGAGCCGGGATGACATCCGCATCGGCGTACCGCTCGGCCACCTCCCGGTAGCTCTCCTGGAGCGTGGCCCGGTCCGGCACCACCGACGACTGCGGGCTGGCCCACGCGCCCAACTGGGAGCCGCGTGGCCGGCTGGCGAAGTACGACTCGGTCACCGCCCGCTCGACCGGGGCGATCGATCCGGCGACCACCACCTGCCGCTGCATGGGAAACCACGGAAAGACCAGACTGGCGTACGGGTTGTCGGACGCCTCGACACCCTTGCGGGACAGGTGGTTGGTGAAGAAGACGAAGCCCTCCGGGTCGTACCCCTTGAGCAGCACCGTCCGCCCACTCGGCCGGCCGGCGGCGTCGGCCGTGCCCACCACCATGGCGTTGGGTTCGGGTAGCCCGTGGGCCACCGCGTCGGCGAACCACCTGTCGAACTGGGTGTGCCAGTCGGCGGCCAGGTCGGATTCGGTCAGTCCCAGGTCCGCGGCGTACTCGTTACGCATCGCGGCCGGGGCAGGTGTGTCGCCCGTCACGTCCCCACTCCTTCTCGGCGTCCCGACCAGCGCCCTCCCGCGCTGGCCAGCCCGCTTCGCCCAGTCTCACCGACCGACGCGGAGAATGCGCGCCCTGAGATGTCGTGTGCAGCACAGTCGCACTGGGTCGCATATCCGGTTACACAGCAGGCAAGATGTTCCGAACACATCCCTGAGGATCGCCTAAGGCGCTCGGCCGACCGGCCGGATCAGCTGTTCGGGCGTACCGACCAGATCCAGGAGAGCGACATGGCCGACTTCAAACCCGGTCTGGAGGGCGTCGTAGCCTTCGAGACCGAGATCGCCGAACCCGACCGCGAGGGTGGCGCGCTGCGCTATCGCGGGGTCGACATCGAGGATCTGATCGGCCAGGTCTCATTCGGCAATGTCTGGGCGCTGCTGGTCGATGGCCGGTTCGGGCCCGGCCTGCCGCCGGCGGAGCCGTTCCCGGTGCCGGTGCACTCCGGCGACATCCGGGTCGACGTGCAGTCGGCGGTCGCCATGCTGGCGCCGTACTGGGGCCTCAGCCAACTGCTGGACATCTCCGACGAGCAGGCCCGCGAGGACCTGGCCCGGGTGTCGGTGACCGCGCTCTCCTTCGTCGCCCAGTCCGCTCGCGGCCTCGGCCTGCCGGCCGTGCCGCAGAAGGAGATCGACAAGGCGCAGACCATCGTCGAGCGGTTCATGAAGCGCTGGCGGGGCGAGCCGGACCCGCGGCACGTCAAGGCCGTCGACGCGTACTTCATCTCGGCCGCCGAGCACGGCCTGAACGCCTCCACCTTCACCGCGCGCATCGTGGCCTCCACCGGCGCGGACGCCGCGGCCTGCATCTCGTCGGGCATCGGCGCCCTCTCCGGCCCGCTGCACGGTGGCGCGCCGTCTCGCGTGCTCACCATGCTGGAGGCGGTGGAGCGCAGCGGCGACGCCGAGGGGTACGTCAAGGGCGTCCTCGACCGCGGCGAGCGGCTGATGGGCTTCGGCCACCGGGTCTACCGTGCCGAGGACCCGCGCGCCCGTGTGCTCCGGCGCACCGCCAAGGAGCTGGGCGCGCCGCGCTTCGAGATCGCCGAGGCGCTGGAGAAGGCCGCCCTGGCCGAGTTGCAGGCCCGCCGCCCGGACCGGGTGCTGGCCACCAACGTCGAGTTCTGGTCGGCCGTCGTGCTCGACTTCGCCGAGGTGCCGGCGCACATGTTCACGTCGATGTTCACCTGCGCGCGGATGGGCGGTTGGAGCGCGCACATCCTGGAGCAGAAGCGCCTCCAGCGGCTGGTCCGGCCGTCCGCCCGCTACGTGGGCCCGGAGACGCGCAAGCCCTCCGACGTCGAGGGCTGGGGCACCGTCCAGCACGGCGTCTGAGCTGACAGCCAGGGGCCCCTGCCCGACGTTCCGCGTCGGCAGGGGCCTTCTGCGTGTCCCGGCCCGGCCGGGCGCGACGGTGTGGCGAAGGACTCAGCCCGGCCGTCGGGACCGCAGCCGTCGCCGCCAACCCCGGGTGCGAGGATGAGGGCCGGCAGTGTCGCCGGGCCCGCCCTCGCCCTTGCGGAAGGATCTTCAGAACCGTGGCTGACGCACCGATCATCCGGATTCCCGACGAGATCAAGCCCGCCGACGGCCGTTTCGGCTGCGGCCCGTCCAAGGTCCGTCCGGCGGCCGTGTCCGCGCTCGCCGAGGTGGCGACCAGCTACCTGGGTACGTCGCACCGGCAGAAGACGGTCCGCGACCAGGTGGCCCGGCTGCGCTCCGGGATCGCCGAGTTCTTCTCCCTGCCCGAGGGCTACGAGGTCGTGATCGGCAACGGCGGCACAACCGCGTTCTGGGAGGTCGCCACCTTCGGTCTGGTCCGCGACCGGGCGCAGTTCGCCAGCTTCGGCGAGTTCGGCGCGAAGTTCGCCAAGTCGGTCAAGGACGCGCCGTTCCTCGGTGAGCCGACGGTCCGCAAGGCCGACGCGGGCAGCGCCCCGACCCTGGCGGCCGAGTCGGGGGTGGACGTCTACGCGACGCCCCAGAACGAGACCTCGACCGGCGTGGCCGTGCCGATCAACCGGGTGGCCGGCGCGGACGAAGGTTCGCTGCTGCTGGTCGACGCGACCTCGGGCGCGGGTGGCCTGGACGTCAACGTCGGCGAGACCGACGTCTACTACTTCGCGCCGCAGAAGTGCTTCGGCTCCGACGGTGGCCTGTGGCTGGCCCTGATGTCGCCGGCCGCGCTGGACCGGGCCGCCGAGATCAAGGCCTCCGGGCGCTACATCCCGGCCTTCCTCGACCTGGTCACCGCGATCGACAACTCGCGGCTCGAGCAGACCTACAACACCCCGGCGCTGGCCACGATCTTCCTGGCCGCCGAGCAGACCGACTGGATGAACGGGCAGGGTGGCCTGGCCTGGGCGGCGAAGCGCACGGCGGAGAGCGCCGCCACGGTGTACGGCTGGGCGGAGCGGTCCACGGTGGCCACGCCGTTCGTCACCGACCCGACGCTGCGGTCCAATGTGGTCGCGACCATCGACTTCGCCGACGGGGTGGACGCCACCGCCATCGCGAAGGCGCTGCGCGCCAACGGCATCGTCGACACCGAGCCCTACCGCAAGCTCGGCCGCAACCAGTTGCGGGTGGCGCTGTTCCCGGCCGTCGAGCCGGCCGATGTCGAGGCGCTGACCGCGTCCATCGACTACGTGGTCGAGCGCCTCTGAGCTTCGTCACGGTGGGTGTCCGTTGACGCCTCGATGGACACCCACCGTGATCATTGCCGCAGCTCAGTCACGACTTGCGGGGTGTCGCTTCCCCCACCCTGAGACAGATGCGCGTACGGTGGTCCGAGACGCCTGGGTGGCCGACTCGTGGCGTGCGGCCAGCGAAGCGGGACGGAGGCAACGCTATGCGCCCAGTACGCTTCGTCGCCCTCTCCGAGGACGGCCAGGCCCTGGTGCTCGCCGACGAGGTCGGGCGACTGCTCGCCCTGCCGATCGACGAGCGCATCGCCGGTGTGATGCACCCCGAGCCAGGTGCCCCGCCGCTCGCGGTGGCACCGACCAGCGTCGACCCGATTCCCTCGCTGTCCCCCCGGGACATCCAGGCCCGCATCCGTTCCGGTGAGTCGGCCGAGGACGTGGCCCGGATCGCCGGGGTGCCGGTCGACCGGGTCCTGCGCTACGCCGGCCCGGTGCTCCAGGAGCGGGCCATGCTCGCCCAGCACGCCCGCCGCACCCGACTCAAGGGCGCGGAGAAGCCCACCCCGCTCGCCGAGGTGGTCAACGGTCGACTGAGCCAGCACGGCATCGACACCGAGAAGATCTCCTGGGATGCGTACCGGCGCGACGACGGCACCTGGCGGATCATCGCCACCTGGCCGTCGGGCAAGGCCACCGCGCAGGCCATCTGGGACATGGACAAGGCCCGGCAGGTGGTCACGCCGCACGACGACATGGCGCAGTACCTGTGCGCCGAGCGGCCCACGCCGATCCTCGGTCAGGAGCCGGCGCCGGAGCGGGGTGGGCACGGCCTGCCCGGTCCGTCGCGCGGTGAGCCGAGCCGTGGTGGGCACGGGTTGCCGGCGGCGTCCGAGCACCCGCGCTCGGGCCGCGATCCGATCCGGGCCGGCCGGGACGCCCTGCTCGCCTCACTGGACCGTCCACTCGGTGCCTCGTCGGGTCGCGGGCTCGAACCACGTACGCCGGCGGCTCTGGCCGGGTCCGACGCGCCCCGGCAGCGACCGGTCGGCGGCGGCGCTGCCGCGCTGCTCGGCGGCGGCCAGGGTTCGGCCTTCGACGACGACTCGGACGCGCCCAAGGAGGTCCCGGCTGTGCCGTCGCTGGCGGTGCTGCGGCCCCGCCGCACCGGAACGGCCGCCGCGGCGGCCGGTGGCGAGACCACCGACGCCAGCGGCAAGCCGCGTAAGCGCCTGCCGAGCTGGGACGACGTGCTCTTCGGCAGCGGCCCGGCCGCCCGCGAGTCCTCCTGACGCTCGGCGTCGGCGGGCGGCTCACTGCTTGATCGACTCGGGTCCTCGGAAACCGCGCTGTCGGCGCGTGTCGGACACCCCGGCTTTCGAGGACCCGAGTGGATCAACGAGTCGTGCAGGTGCGCGATGTCGGCGAGCCGGACGTGGCCGGCGGCTGCCGCCGCGCCGACCCGCAGCCGCGCGACCTGCGCGCCGAGGTGGTTGACCGCCTCCACGGGCGGATAGACCGCGACGAAGAGCCGCAACCGTCCGACCGTTCAGCGGTGCCGTTGCCGGTGCCCGGCCCGGGCAGCCGGCAGGGTCAGCCCGGCGGCGTGCAGCACGCCCTCGACGCGTACCCGCTCGATCTCCTGGTCGACACCGGTCAGCTCGGCCAGATGCTCGGTGATCCCGAGGGCGCGGCAGGCCAGCCGGAGCCGATCGTCGTACGCCTGGACCACCGCGCCGTGCCAGACCATCGGTCGGCCGATGCCGCCGAGCCGCTGACCGCCGAGGCGGCGCAGGTCGGCGGCGAGCTGTTCCAGGGGACGACGGTCGGCACTGTCGAACTCGCTGAGGTCGATGTCGCGGGTCAGCGATTCGGCTTCGATGGCCCGGTCGAGGCGGGCGACCGTGCGTCGCTCCCGCCGGCGCTCGCGCCACTCGGCCCAGCCGCAGACCACCCGGTCGAGAATCTCGTCATAGCAGAAGAGCAGGGCGAACACCGCCGGGATGCTGGCCACGGCGAGGAACGCCAGGGCCAGCATCAGCGCGCGTCCGACTCCCACATATCGACGCTAAGCCCTGTCGTACCGCCTCGCCACCGATTTGGCCGCATCCGCGCTATCCGCCGATCGGGACTCCCGCCACGCGCTCGGGCCCCAGCCCAACTCGGCGGGGACCCGGGGCGCGCAGCTCAGCAGTCGGCGGAGGTGACGTAGAAGCGCGGCAGGGGCAGCACACGGAAGCGCAGTCGCGCACCGGAGCGGCGCAGTTGCCAGGTGAGCGCGATCAGCGCGGTGGCCAGCGAGATCAGTCCGCCCATCCAGATGCTCGCGCCAGCGCCGAAGTGCTCGGCCACCCAGCCGATCAGCGGTGCGCCGACCGGGTTGGTGCCCAGGAACACCAGCACCCACAGGGCCATCACCCGTCCCCGGAACGCGGCGTCCACGCCGAGCTGGACGCGCTGGTTGGCGGCCTGGGCGAAGAAGACCATGAAGAAGCCGGTGGGCACCAGCAGCGCCACGACCAGCCAGTACGTCGACGCGAAGCCGACCAGGGTGCCGAAGCTGGCACAGCCGATCGCCGCGCCGAGCACCAGCCACACCGACGGGCGGCTCCGCCGGCCGGTACCGCTGAGCGCGCCGCCCAGCGCGCCGACAGCGAGGGCGGTGCTGAACAGGCCGAAGGAGGCGGCGCCGGTGTTGAAGACCGTCTTGGCGAGCGCGGCCAGGGTGAGCTGGAAGTTGAACAGCGACATGCCGATCACCGACATCACCGCCATCGGCAGCAGCAGGTCGGGTCGCCGCCAGACGTACCGGAGGCCGTCGACGACCTTCGCGGACGCCCGCTCGTCACGCGGTAGGAGCGCGTCGCGCTGCAGTTCGGCGGTCCGCATCCGGACGACGTTCACCAGCGGTGCGATGGAGCTGACGGCGGTGAACAGGAACACCGGGCCGACATCGAAGGCGGCGATGGCCAGACCGGCGACGGCCGGACCGACGATCCGGGCGGAGTTGAACACGGCGGCGTTCAGCGACAGCGCGTTGGGCAGCAGCGGCGTGCCGACCAGTTCGGAGACGAACGCCTGGCGGACCGGGGTCTCGACGGCGTTGGCGACGCCGAGCAGCGCGGCGAAGGCGAAGACGTGCCAGAGCTGCACCAGGTCGGTGAGGACCAGCACGGACATCCCGAGCGCCAGCACCGTCCAGAAGGCGTTGGCGGCGAACAGCAGGACCCGCTTGTCGTACCGGTCGGCGAGGCGGCCGGAGAACAGGGTGAGCAGCAGCACCGGCGTGAACTGGCAGGCGGTGACCACGCCGAGCGCGGTCGCGGAGTTGTCGGAGAGCTCGAGGACGAGCCAGTCCTGGGCGATGAACATCATCCAGACGCCGATCAGTTTGATCAGCTGCCCGGATGCGAAAAGGCGGTAGTTGCGGACCTGTAGGGACTGGAACATCGTGCTCAGCTTGGCCTGCACTCTCGGTGCGCCTCCTCAAGGACGTACGCGTCATCGACAGGTGACGGCACGGCCCGGTGGCGCGGGCGCGGGCTCAGGCGCGAGCGAGCTGCTGGAGAATCTCGGCAGCCCTGTGCAGGGTCTCCCGTTCGTCCTCGTCGAGCGCGGCCAACCGGTGGGCCAGCCATTCGTCGCGGGCCCGCTCGAACTGGTCGAGCACGGCCTGCCCCCCTTCGGTCGCCGCGAGGATGACCTGCCGGCCGTCGGTCGGATGGGGGGTCCGCCGCACGAGGCCACGGTCCTCCAACTTCGCGACGATCTTGGTCATCGTCGGTGGCTGCACCCGTTCGACCTCGGCCAGTTCCCGGGGCGTCATCCCGCCCGCCAGCCGCAGGCTGGTGAGCGCGGAGACCTGGGTGACCGTGAGGTCGCCGACCGGCCGGGCCCGTCGGACCCGCCGGTTGAGTCGGGTGATCGCATCTCGCAACTGGGGAGCCAGCTGCGCCGGTGGCACGCGTTCCGCCGTCACCGTCCGCTCCGTCACGTTAGTTAGCTTAACTAATGAGCCTGGCTAACGACATCCGTTATGACCAGGCTCACGAGGATGTTTGTGCTGCTCCGGGCGGGGAATCACGGTCGACCCCCGCCCGGACGCGTCTAGAGCACCAGCGACTCGATGGGCCCGCGCAGGAAGTACAGCACGAAGAGCACTGCCACCCCGTACAGCAGCGGGTGGATCTCCCGGGCCTTACCCCGGGCCAGCTTGACCACCACGAAGGTGATCAGACCAGCGCCGATGCCGTTGGAGATCGAGTAGGTGAACGGCATCAGCACGATGGTGAGGAACGCCGGAATGGCGATCTCGTAGTCCGACCAGTCGATCGTCCGCACCGCGGTCATCATCAGGAAGCCGACCACCACCAGGGCCGTCGACGCCGCCTCGAACGGCACGATCACCACCAGCGGCGCCAGGAACATCGCCAGCAGGAAGAGGACGCCGGTGACCAGGCTGGCCACGCCGGTCCGGGCACCCTCCCCGACACCGGCGGCACTCTCGATGTACGACGTGTTGCTGGAGGTGCTGGCCGCACCACCGGCCGCCGCCGCGATCGAGTCGACCAGCAGGATCTCCTTGGCCTTCGGCGGGGTGCCCCGCTCGTCGAGCAGTCCACCCTCCTGACCGACCGCCACCATCGTGCCCATGGTGTCGAAGAAGTCCGTGATCAACAGGGTGAAGACGAACATCAGCACGACCACCCAGCCGGCCCGGCCCCACGAGTCGAGCACGTTGAACTTGCCGAGCAGCGACAGGTCCGGCACGTCCACCACCGTCTTGGGCAGCTCCGGCACGTTCAGTGCCCAGCCCTTCGGGTTGGGCTTCCCGTCCACGAACGACGGGCCGATGTTGCCGATCGCCTCGACGATGACGGCCAGCACCGTGGACGTCAGGATGCCGATCAGGATCGCGCCCTTCACCCGGCGCACCACCAGCACCAGCGTGAGCAGCAGGCCGAGGACGAAGACCAGCAGCGGCCAACTCACCAGCTTGCCGCCGATGCCCAGGCCGACCGGCACGGTGGTGTTCGCGACGTCCGGGATCCGGCGGACGAAGCCGGCGTCCACCAGGCCGATGATGGTCAGGAAGAGGCCGATGCCGACGCCGATCGCGGTCTTCATCTGGGTGGGCACCGCGCGGAACACCGCGGTCCGCAGACCGGTCAACACCAGCACGGTGATGATCACGCCCTCGATCACCACGAGACCCATGGCGTCGGCCCAGGTCATCTCGGGAGCGATCTCGTACGCCACCAGGGCGTTGACGCCCAGACCGGCGGCGAGCGCCAGCGGGAACCGGCCAACCACACCCATCAGGATGGTCATCAGGCCGGCGACCAGCGCGGTCGCCGCGGCCAGCGCAGGAATCGGAAGGGACTTGCCGTCACCGTCGACGGCACCGCCCAGGATCAACGGATTGAGCACCACGATGTACGCCATCGTGAAGAAGGTCGCCAGGCCACCTCGTACCTCACGATTCAACGTCGAGCCGCGGGCGGAGATCTCGAAGAACCGGTCGAAGCTGTTACGCGGTTGAGCGGGGTTGGGAGGTGTGTCGTTCTCGGGCGGCGCTACTGCCATGAGGACCTCGCAGGTGATCTTACGGTTGTCGCGCGCATCGTCCCAGATCGCCGCCGGGCAGGGGAAGTGGATCGCGTACGCTTGCCCGATGCCGAACGACCAGCCACCGCGCCCCGCGCCGCTGGACCCGCCGATGGTGCCGTTCGCCGTCGCCGGCCTGATCGTGTGGGCGGTCGTCGGGCTGGTGCTGCTGGTGTTCTTCCGGGGCTGGCTGACCGAGCACCACCACGAGAATTGGCTGTGGACCTGCCTGGCCGGCTTCCTGTGGGGCTTCCCCGGCCTCGCCGCCATGATGCGTCACGACGCCAACCGACGCCGCCGCCGAGCCAGCTGAACGCGCCGACCGCCCGCGGTACGGGCGATCAGGAGTGCCCGTACGGCTCCGCCGGCTCCCCCGCCTCGACCGAACCCGGCGCACGGCTGACCGACATGGCCTCCATCGCGCTGTCGTCGTACACCGTCGGAAGGTCCTCGACCGCGGTCTCGGCGGCCTCGATCAGCGTCTCGGAGTGGGCGCCGCAACCGTGGTCGGCGCTCACCACCCGGCCGTCGTCCGGGGCGTAGAAGTTGCCGCACGCGCCGAACGCCTGCCGCATCGCCCCGGCCAACGGCAGGTAGAAGCCGCAGGTGCCGCAGCGGGCGGCTGCCGGAGCAGCGGTGGAGATGGCCGCCGACGGGCCGTGGTCGCCGTCGTACCAGCGCTGCGCCGCGTCGGTCCGGCCCTCCCGGGAGAGCACCCGCGCCCGACCGAGACCCAACTCCCAGGCCGTCTCCTCGACGGCCGGGTCGTCCGAGAGCAGATAGCCGGGGGCCAGCCGCTCGTCCTCCGGGGCGGTCGGCAGCAGGTCGCCCGGGCCGAGGTCACCCGGCTTGAGGCGCTCCTGCCAGGGCAGCCAGCCGGGAGCGAGCAGCGCGTCCGGGCCGGGCAGCAGCACCGTCTCGCAGATGGTCACCGTGCGGCTGCGCGAGACGCGGGTGACGGTGACCGCCCACCGCCAGCCGCGGTAGCCGGCCAGGCGGCATTCGAAGTAGTGGGTGACCATCCGTTCACCCTCAGCGACGACCTGCAGGTGGTCGCCGACGTCGTCGGCGTCGACCTCGGTGATGCCAGCGCGGGCCACCTCGACGGCGGCGGCGCAGACCTGGTCGAGGCGGGCGGCACGGGTGGAGACAGGCCTGGTCACCTAACCATTGTTCCCTATGCTCCCCGCAGGGGTGACAGGGACTCCCGGGGAACGTTTCACCGCAGTGGTGCGGCACTCCTGGATCAGATGGGCGAGGATGGTGCACATGCCGCCGTACTCCCGCTCCGGGCGATCCCTCCTCGGGCGGACCGTCGGCACCGGCATCCGGGCCATTCGCCTGCTCCTGCGCGGTTCGGTGGGCAGCGGCCGCTGGGTGACCCGCCGGGCCGGTCGGGCCCGGACGCGGGGCGCCGGCGGCGAGGTCGGCATGGTCCGGCTGTTCGACCTGCACGCCGTCTCCTGCGCCGGTGACACCCTGATCGCCATCGGCCTGGCCGGGACGATCTTCTTCAACGTGCCGCTGGGTGAGGCGCGCAGCAAGGTGGCGCTCTACCTGCTGGTGACCATGGTGCCGTTCGCGATGCTCGCCCCCGTGGTGGGCCCGCTACTGGACCATTTCCGACATGGCCGGCGGTACGCGCTGGCAGCCACCATGCTCGGCCGGGCGTTCCTGGCCTGGCTGATCTCCGACTACATCCACGGCTTCGGGCTCTACCCGGCGGCGTTCGGGGTGCTCGCGCTGTCACGCGCCTACGGCGTGGCCCGCTCGGCGGCGGTGCCCCGACTCCTGCCGGAAGGGCTGGGCCTGTCCCAGGTGGGTGCGCGGGCCAGCGTCTACGGCACGGTGGCGGGCGCGCTGGTGGCGCCGATCGGGCTGGCCGCCTTCTGGTTCGGGCCGCAGTGGCCACTGCGCGTCGCGTCGGTGATCTTCCTGATCGGCATGGTGATCTCGCTGCGCCTGCCCCCGAAGGCGGACTCGGAGCCACCGGAGCGCGTCCCCCGCGCGCTGCGCGCGCTGAGCCGCCGCACGGACCGGCCGCTGGGCCGGGGCCGACCCGCCGGGCGGTTGGTGATCGCCACGTTGGTCGGCGCAGCGACCCTGCGCGCCCTGTACGGCTTCCTGCTGCTCTTCCTCGCCTTCGCCATCAAGAAGGGCGACCTGACCACCGACGTGTTCGGGCGGGACCTGGGCGCGGAATGGGCGCTGGGACTGGTCGGCGGCGCGCTGGCCGTCGGCAGCTTCCTGGCGACGGCCGTCGGCACCCGGCTGCGCATCCACCGACCGACCGCCATCCAGTCCAGCAGCATGATCATCGTGGCAGGGGTTGCGGTGCTCGCCGTCATCCAGTTCTCGCTGCTGATGGTGGCCCTGCTCTGCCTGGTCACCGCGCTGGTCAGCGGGGTGGCCAAACTCGCCGTGGACGCCTCGATCCAGGAGCGCATCCCGGAGCGGCTTCGTGCCAGCTCGTTCGCCCACTCCGAGACGGTGCTCATGCTCGCCTTCGTCGTCGGCGGTGGGCTCGGGCTGGTGCCGTTCGACGGCCGGACCGGCATCGCGGTCGCCGCGGGCGTGGGTATCGTGGCCGCCGTCCGGGGGGTGCTGGTCGCCGCCCGGCTGCGTGCCGAGAAGCTGGCCGGCCGACCGCTGGGTGACGACGAACTGGTCGAGGACGAACCGACGGTAGAGCCCGAGCCGACGATCGAGCACGAGACCGTCGCGCCCGTCTCGCCGGCGCCACCCCGGGCCACCTCGCAACGGCACGAGGAACCGGGGCTCGCGCCACCGGGCTACCACATCTACCGCCCCTCCTCGTCGGTCGGCGGCCCGGGCGGGGGCGCGGACGACGAGACCCGCCGCGAGTCCCCCGGCTCACTCCCGTGACCGGCCTGCTGGTGGTGACCGCGGTTCCGGCCGAGGCGGACGCGGTAAGCGCCGGGCTGACCGCCACCACCGTCACCGTCGCCCCGGTCGGGGTGGGCCCGGCCGTCGCGGGCGCCGCCACCGCACGGCTGCTGGCCCTGGCAGAGGCGGCCGGTCGCCCGTACCGCGCGGTGGTCAGCGCCGGCGTAGCCGGCGGCTTCACCGGGCGCGCAGCCGTCGGCGACACCGTGCTCGGCACCGCGAGCATCGCGGCCGACCTGGGCGCCGACTCACCGGACGGCTTCATCGGCATCGACGAGTTGGGCATGCCACCTGCGCTGCTCGGCTCGGGCAGCGTCGTACCGGCCGACGCGGCGTTGCTGGCGACGCTGCGGGCCGCCCTGCCCACTGCCACGGTCGGCCCGGTGCTCACGGTCAGCACGGTCACCGGGACCGCCGCCGGCACCGAGGAGCTGCGCCGGCGGCATCCGGAGGCGGTGGCCGAGGCCATGGAGGGGTACGGGGTGGCAGTCGCCGCCGCACAGGCCGGAGTGCCGTTCGCCGAGCTGCGTACCATCTCCAACCCGATCGGCCCGCGCGACCGCGACGCCTGGCGGCTGCGCGAGGCACTCAGCGCGCTGACGAAGGCGGCTCCGGCGCTGCGCTGACCCCGGGCACACCTCGGACGTCGAGCGCCGCACCCCGTCTGTGGATAACCCTGTGGACAACCTCCACGCTGCTGTGGGTATCCCCCTACGTCGATCCCTGTCGAGCTGCCCATAATTCGCGGGCAGCGCGTAACACCGGCCTCGCTCGGTGCCGGTCCTCTCTCGTGGCCCGCTCACGCCGCCCGCCGCCGCCCGTGACCGCCCTCACCCACCTGTCGCGGGTCCTTTGCTCTGCTTCAGCGGAGGCGACACTTGGCTGCCGCTTGTGTTGCGCGCGCCTGCCGAGCGCCGCGTCGACCGCGGCGGCCAGCGTGGCGACGCCCAGGCCGACCGACGGGCAGACGACCGAGGCACGGTGCTCACCAGGCCGGAGAAAGTCCGCGCGCCACCTTGCCCCATGTCTGGGCCCAGCTCTACAGGGAGCGCACCACCCCGCCCGAGCTGGATGGGAGGCACGGCGGCCAGTCCGTCGTGGATCACAGTGGGCTGGGTGTGCGCGGGCTGCCGACCGGGCGCAGGGCTAACGTGAAGGCGTGGCGCTCTCCCTGGCGATCTCGCCCTGCCCCAACGACACGTTCGTCTTCGACGCCCTGGTGCACGGGCGGGTGCCCGGCGCCCCGCCGGTCGAGGTGACGTACGCCGATGTGGACGTGACCAACACGGCGGCCGAGCGGGGTGCGTTCGACCTGGTGAAGGTGAGCTACGCGGCGCTGCCCTGGCTGCTCGACGACTACCACCTGCTGCCCTGCGGCGGCGCGCTCGGTCGCGGGTGCGGGCCGCTGGTGCTCACCAGGGGCGACCGCACCGATCTGACCGGCGCCACCGTGGCGGTGCCGGGCGACCGGACCACGGCGTACCTGCTGTTCCGGCTCTGGTCGGCAGGACGGCCGCCGGCGCGGATCGAGGTGGTTCCGTTCCACGAGATCATGCCGGGCGTGGCTGCCGGCCGCTACGACGCGGGGCTGGTCATCCACGAGGCCCGCTTCACCTATCACCGGCACCATCTGACCGCCCTGGTCGACCTCGGCGAGTGGTGGGAGGCCGACACGGGCCTGCCCATCCCCCTCGGTGCCATCCTGGCCCGGCGGGGCGCGGTCGACCCGGAGGCCGCCGCCGGCTGGATCCGCGAGTCGGTCCGGCAGGCCTGGGCGGACCCGACGGTCAGCCGGGAGTACGTGCTCGCGCACGCCCAGGAGATGGAACTCGACGTGGTGGACCGGCACATCGGCCTCTACGTCAACGAGTTCACGGCCGACCTGGGCGAGGCCGGCTTCGCCGCGGTGACGGCGCTCCTCGACCGCGCCGCCACCGCTGGGCTGGTGCCTCAGACCTCCAGCTCGCGGGCGACCGCGTGGACCAGCTGAGCGATCTTCTGCGCGGCCTTCTTGTCCGGGTACCGGCCGCGACGTAGGTCCGGCTGGACCTTCGCCTCCAGCACCTTGATCATGTCTTCGACGAGGCCGTGCAGCTCCTCGGCCGGCCGGCGACGCAGCTCCGCCATCGACGGCGGTGCGTCCAGCAGCTTGACGCCCATGGCCTGCGCGCCGCGACGGCTGTCCACCACGCTGAAGTCGACCCGCTGACCGCCCTTGAGGTCGGTGACGCCCGCCGGCAACGCGCCCTTGGGCAGGAACACGTCACCGCCCTCGTCGCTGGTGACGAAGCCGTATCCCTTGGCCGTGTCGTACCACTTCACTCGACCCGTAGGCACCTGAAAACCCCTGCTTCACTTGAGCCGCTACTGCTTCAAGGCTAGCTGGATCATGCCGTCGAGCGCCGCTGGGAATCCGGTGAGATCGTCCAGCACGACGCTCGCCCCCGCCGCGCGCAGCTCATCAGGGGAGCAGGGGCCGGTCGCCACGGCGATTCCGGGCACGCTGGCGGCACCCGCAGCGACCATGTCCGCAACGTGATCGCCGACGTAGTGGGTCGCGCCGTGCTCCCGCAGGGCGGTCGCCTTCTGCTCGGCGAACAGGTCACCGGCCAGCTCGTCGACCGCGAGGCCGAGGTGATCCAGGTGCAGCCGGGCCAGTCGACCGATCTTGGACGTGACGACGAGCACCCTTCCGCCCCGGGCACGGATCGCGTCGATCGCCTCCCGCGCGCCAGGCATCGCGACCGTCGGTGTGATGGCGTACGCCGGATACAGCTCCCGATACACCTGCACGGCCGACTCGACCTGCTCCGGCGGGAACCAGTGCGCGATCTCGGTGCGCAGCGGCGGACCGAGCCGGGAGACCGCCAGGTCAGCGTCGACAGGTACGCCCGTCCTGGCGGTCAGCGCCCGGTAGGCGGCGGCGATGCCGGGGCGGGAGTCGACCAGGGTCATGTCGAGATCGAATCCGACGGTCAGTGCAGACATGCCGAGAAACGTACCCGCCGACGCCCAGCCGACCGGACGTCCGAGGGGCGCGACGGCCCGATCCCGGGCTAGCGTGGAAAGACGATGACCACCTCACTCGCCGACCACCTGCGGTCGCTGCCCGACGAGTCACTGGCCGCACTCCTGCAACTGCGGCCGGACCTCGTCGTGCCCGTTCCGGCCGACATCTCCGCGCTGGCCATCCGTGCCCAGTCCCGGGTCTCGGTGGCCCGCGCGCTGGACGGGCTGGACCAGTTCACCCTGCTGATTCTCGACGCCGCCCGACTCACCCGGAGCCCGGACGACGGCACCACGGCCACCGACGCGGTGCTCGCCATGGCGACCGCCGGGCCGCATCCACCAGCCCCGACGGCCGTCCGGGCCGCCGTGGACCGGCTCAGGGCGCTGTTCCTGCTGTACGGGCCGGAGCACGCGCTGCACGTGGCAGCAGCCGTCGACGAAGTGTCCCCGTACCCCGCTGGGCTCGGCAGACCTGCCGCGGACCTGGACCACCGCACGGCCGCCCTCTGCGCGGACGCCGCGAAACTCCGCCGCACGCTGCTCGCCGCGCCCCCGTCGGCCCGGGCGATCCTGGACCGGTTGGCGGCCGGGCCGCCGGTCGGCAGTGTGCCTCCGGGCGCGTTGCAGGCACCGCCGATCGGCGCGCAGGACGCCGCTCTCGCCGACCCGACCAACGGTGGCGCGCCTACCGGCTCGCCGGTGCGCTGGCTGGTCGACAACCGGCTGCTGGTGACCGTCTCCGCCGGCTCGTCGACGGCCGGCGGCACCGTCGAGCTACCCCGCGAGGTCGGTCTCCTGCTGCGGCGCGACAGCGGTCCGCTCGGGCCGTTGCAGACCAGCCCGCCGTCGGTGGTTGCCGCCCCGCGCGAACCGAAGGCTGTCGACTCGGCCGGCGCCGGGCAGACCATGGAGGTGGTGCGGCACACCGAGGGGCTGCTGGAACAGCTCGGCGTCGAGCCCGCCCCGGTGCTGCGTTCGGGCGGTATCGGGGTTCGGGACCTGCGCCGGCTGGCGCGTACGGCCGGCCTGGACGAGCCGACCGCCGCGTTGCTGCTGGAGGTCGCGTACGCGGCCGGGCTCGCCGGTGAGATGGAGCTGTCCGGCTCGGTCACCGGCCGGTACGGGGCGGACCAGCAGGTGCTACCGACCGGCGGGTACGAGGTGTGGCGGGCCGGCTCCCTGGCCCAACGGTGGGAGCACCTGGCCCGCGCCTGGATGAGCATGACCCGGCAGGTGGGGTTGGTCGGACGACGTGACGACCGGGACAGGCCGATCACCGCGCTCTCCGCGGAGGCCGAGCGGGCCGGTGCGCCGGCGACCCGGCGGGCGGTGCTCGGGGTGCTCGCCGATCTGGAGCCGGCGACCGCGCCCACTCCGGAGGAGCTACAGGCCCTGCTGGACTGGCGGGCGCCACGGCGCAGCCGGGGTCGGGAGGCCGCCCACCGGGAGGTGCTGGCCGAGGCGGCGCAGCTCGGCATGACCGGGCTGGGGGCGCTCACCTCGTACGGGCGGTTGTTGTTGACCGAGCTGACGTCGACCGATGAGCCGGGCGATCCGCTGGGGTTGCACGCGGACGCGGAGAGCGGCGACCCGTCCAGTGCCGCTCGGGCGTTGGACGCGCTGCTGCCCGCCCCGGTCGACCACTTCCTGGTGCAGGCCGACCTGACGGTGGTGGTGCCGGGGCCACCAGAGCCGGCGTTGGCCGCCGAATTGGAGGCGACGACCGAACCCGAGTCGGCCGGCGGCGCGAGTGTGCACCGGGTCACCACGGCGAGCGTGCGTCGGGCGTTGGACGCCGGTTACACGGCCGACGACCTGCACGAGTTGTTCCGTCGACGGTCACGTACCCCGATTCCGCAGGGGCTCAGCTATCTGGTGGACGACGTCGCCCGTAAGCACGGTGGGCTCCGGGCCGGCGGGGCCGGGGCGTATCTGCGCAGCGACGACGAGGCGCTCCTCACCGAGGTGCTGGCCGACCGGCGGCTGGAGTCGTTGACGCTGCGCCGGCTCGCGCCGACCGTGTTGACCACCCCGTACCAGGTCAGCCGGATGCTCGGCGCGCTGCGGGACGCCGGGTACGCGCCGGTGCAGGAGGACGGCATGGGCAGCACGGTGCTGACGCGGCCACGGGTCCGGCGTGCTCCGGCGCGGGTCTCGGTGACCACGAGGTCGCTCGACCCGCTGGCCGCACCGAAGCTGCCGATGCCCCGGCTGCTCGGGGTGGTGGACCATATCCGGCGGGGTGAGGCGGCGGCGCGGGCGGCCCGCCGGGCTCCGGCAGTCGTCCGGGGTGGTGCGGCGGGGCTGGGCGGAGGCCCAGCGCCCGCGCACACGCACAGCGAGGCGCTCGCCGTGCTCCAGCAGGCGGTCCGCGACCGGGCACTGGTCTGGGTCGGGTACGTGGATGCGCACGGGGCGACCGCGTCACGGCTGGTCAAGCCGGTCTCGATCGGTGCGGGTTACCTGCGCGCCGAGGACGAACGGACGGAGATGCTGCACACCTTCGCGCTGCACCGGATCACCGCGGCGGTGCTGGCGGACTGAGCCGAGTGACGCGCCGGCGCGGTCGGTCAGCGGCGGCTGCGTCGTACGGTGCCGACCACCGACACGATCAGCAGCAGGGCGAATCCGGCACCTGCCGACTCGCCGACCGAGTCGACGAAGCCCTGCCGCAGCACCAGCCAGCCGAAGAGGAACCATCCGAGGAGGAGCGTCGCCGCGAAGGCGTACGCGAACACGGTCGCGCGGGACACCTCGTCGGGTGGTGCCTGGTCATGTTCTGCGATCACGTCACGGTCGACCGTCATGCCCAGCCTCCCCGCCCGGTACGGCCCTGGACTCCCAGCGTGACACTCCTGCGACCGGTGTGACAGGGGATGAAACCCGGAAATGGGGGCGTGTCGCTCAGGTGCCGGGGCGGCGGCCGATCAGGGTTTCACCGGGCGTGGGGCGGGCGACGCCGGTGTGGGCCGGCCGTGCTGGGCCGACCCGGACGTGCCGCTCGCCCCCGATGCCTGCTCCGCCGCACCGACCGGGGCGGCTCCCCCGCCACCACTCCCACCGGACTGCGGATCGAACGTGCACGCGCCAGCGCCGACCAGCACGACCACCACCAGGGCAACAAGTCGGGGAATGCTCCGGACACGCCTCATGGCACCTCCCCTGGACAGTTGTCCCACTACTAGACGTTCGTGCGTGCCGTCCTGGTTGCGTCCGGTGAGCATCTTTCTTTCCACGTCCTCCGTCGTGTAACACTGGTTGGTCGGCCAGCGGCGGGTAAGTGACCGCCGCAGCCCCGACGGCCAACCGAGGAGAGGACGCTGGCGTGAGTGGTGGACCACTGATCGTGCAGTCGGACAAGACCCTGCTGCTGGAGATCGACCACCCCGATGCGCAGGCCTGCCGGATGGCGATCGCGCCCTTCGCCGAGTTGGAGCGCTCTCCGGAGCACGTGCACACGTATCGGCTGACCCCGCTCGGGCTGTGGAACGCGCGGGCCGCGGGCCACGACGCCGAGGGCGTGGTCGACTCGCTGATCAAGTACTCGCGCTATCCAGTGCCGCACGCGCTGCTTGTCGACGTGGCCGAGACGATGGACCGGTACGGCCGGCTCCAGCTCGCCAACGACCCCGCGTACGGGCTGGTGCTGCGGGCGCTCGACCGGCTGGTGCTGATCGAGGTGGCCAAGAGCAAGAAGCTCGCCGGGATGCTCGGCGACAAGATCGACGACGACACGATCCGGGTGCACCCGTCCGAGCGTGGCCGGCTCAAGCAGGCGCTGCTCAAGCTGGGCTGGCCAGCGGAGGACCTGGCCGGGTACGTCGACGGTGAGGCGCACCCGATCGAGCTGGCCGAGGCCGGCAAGGACGGACGCAAACCGTGGACGCTGCGGTCGTACCAGCGCGAGGCCGTCGAGGCGTTCTGGGCCGGCGGGTCGGGCGTGGTGGTGCTGCCCTGCGGCGCCGGCAAGACCCTCGTCGGTGCTGCGGCGATGGCCGAGGCGAAGGCGACCACACTCATCCTGGTCACCAACACGGTCGCGGGCCGGCAGTGGAAGCGGGAGCTGATCGCCCGCACGTCGCTGACCGAGGAGGAGATCGGCGAGTACTCGGGCGAGCGCAAGGAGATCCGCCCGGTCACCATCGCGACGTACCAGGTGCTCACCTCCCGCAAGGGAGGCGCGTTCACCCACCTGGACCTGTTCGGGGCCCGCGACTGGGGCCTGGTCGTCTACGACGAGGTGCACCTGCTGCCCGCGCCGATCTTCCGCTTCACGGCGGACCTCCAGGCCCGCCGTCGGCTGGGCCTGACGGCGACTCTGGTACGCGAGGACGGCCGCGAGGGCGACGTCTTCAGCCTGATCGGGCCGAAGCGGTACGACGCGCCGTGGAAGGACATCGAGTCGCAGGGCTGGATCGCCCCGGCCGAGTGTGTCGAGGTCCGGGTGACGCTCACCGACGCGGAGCGCATGTCGTACGCGACGGCGGAGGCCGAGGAGCGTTACCGGATGGCGGCGACCGCGCGCACTAAGCTGCCGGTGGTCAAGGCGCTCGTCGACCGGCACCCCAACGACCAGGTGCTGGTGATCGGCGCGTACATCGACCAGTTGCACCAGATCGGCGAATACCTGGACGCCCCGATCGTGCAGGGCTCCACCACGAACAAGGAGCGGGAACGGCTGTTCGACGCGTTCCGCACCGGCGAGCTGCGCACCTTGGTGATCTCCAAGGTCGGCAACTTCTCCATCGACCTGCCGGAGGCGGCGGTGGCGATCCAGGTGTCCGGCACGTTCGGGTCACGCCAGGAGGAGGCCCAGCGACTGGGTCGGGTGCTGCGCCCGAAGGCCGACGGCCGGCAGGCGCACTTCTACACGGTCGTCTCCCGGGACACGATCGACACCGAGTACGCCGCTCACCGGCAGCGCTTCCTCGCCGAGCAGGGGTACGCGTACACGATCGTCGACGCCGACGACGTCCTCGGCCCGTCCCTGCCGTCCTTCGACTGACGCCCTCGCGGCCCTGGTCGCGCGGCTTGATCGACTCGATTTCCGGGAAACCGGGGTGTCCCGAGCGCCCCGACACCCCGCCATCCTGGAACCCGAGTTGATTGAGATTCGGTCAGCGGGAGAAGCGGCCGACCAGCACCGCGAGCCGGCGGTCGTGGCCTTCCCGGCGAAGCCTGTCGCTGCGCATGAGCGTGACCAGACCGTGCAGGCCACTCCAGAACGTCTCGGTGAGGACCTCGAGGTCACCGTCCCCGGCGAACGGGCGGACCGTCTCGGCCAGCTCGGCGAAGCCGCGAGCGAGGTCGGTCGGCACGTCCGAGCTGGCGAACGGCAGGTCCACGGCGAGGGTGAACATCGCGTCGTAGAGCGCGGGCCGCTGCTCGGCGAACCTGACGTACGCGGCCGCGACGTCGGCGACCGCCTGTCGCGGGTCGGCGGCGGACGCGCGGGCGGTCACCAGCCTGGTCGCCAGTTCGGCGAAGCCCTCGACGGCGACCGCCGCCATGATGGCGTCCTTGCCCTTGAAGTGGCTGTAGAGGACGGGCTGGCTGTACTCGATCTGTCACCCCTGGCCTACGGACTCGCCATCGTGCTCAGCCTCTTCGTCGTCTTCATCGGCGCGCGGTTCCTGCTGGTGCCGCAGGCCGCGGCAGCCGGGTACGGCGTACCGGCCCGACCGGACGGCGATCCCGCCTACCTCACCGTCAAAGGACTGAAGGACCTCACCTTCGGGCTGATCGGCCTCGCCCTGATCGCCTTCACCACTGCCGACGCGGTCGCGTGGTTCATGCTGATCGTCGCGCTCGTCCTCCTGGGCGACACCCTCATCGTGCTATGCAGCGGCGGAACGAAGGCCGTAGCGTTCGGCATCCACTTCGCGACGGCCGCAGTGGTCCTCCTCGACGCCGCCCTCCTGTTCGCCCTGTAACGCCCCACGCTTCCCCGAGTCGATCAAGGGTGAAGAGCGCACCGGCCCGGGACCAGCATCGGTCCCGGGCCGGCATTCACGCGGATCTGACTACTTGATCAGCTTCCAGGGGCCGTTCGTGTCGCCCGGCTGCTGGCCGCGCGTCCACCACTTCGCCTCGTAGACGTGCCCCTTGAAGGACACCCGGTCGCCGGCGTTGTACACCCTGGTCAGCGTCCAGGCGGCCGGGCTGTTGTCCGGCGGGGTCGGGGCGATCTCCTCCCACGACCCGTTGCGGTCACCCGGCTTCTGGTTGCGGGTGTACCACTGGGCCCGCCACTTCCTACCGTCGTACATCGCGATGTCGCCCGAGGTGAAGATCCGCGACGCGGTCCAGATCGCCGTACCGTCCTCGGTCATGGCGATTTCCTGCCACGCGCCGTTGGCGTCCGCGCCCGGCTTCTGGTTCTTCGTGTACCAGGAGGCCCGGAACATCCGACCCTGGTAGGTCACCCGGTCACCGTCGTTGTAGACCGTCGACGAACTCCACTGTGGTGGCAGGTTCACCGTCAGGGTGGCGGTGGCCTCGGCCGCGGTGAGGTGGTCGTCACCCGGGTACGAGGCGGTCAGCGCGTGCTGGCCTCCGGCCAGGCCCACCGGCAGGGTGAACGTCGCCGTGCCGTTGGTCAGCGTGGCCGAGCCGCGCACTGTCGTGCCCTCGCGCAACTCCACCGCGCCGGTGGCCGGCGTGCTGCCGGCGGCGACCTGCACTGTCACCGTCGCCGCCGTGCCCCAGGCGGTCGGGGTGGTGGTGACGGTCATCGTCGGGACCTTCTTGGCGGTCGTGAACACCGCCGGCTGGGCCACCGCCTCGCCGCCGTCGGCGCTCTTCGCCGACACGATCCAGCCGTACGAGGTGCCCGGCTGGAGCTGGTCCCACGTCGTCGTGGCCACGTCGTTCGAAGTGACCTCGTCGGTGCCGATCGTGCCGGCCGGCACGTACGCGGCGAGCGAGTCGGTGGTGAACGACGTCTTGCGGGTGCTGAGGTCCACCGGCAGGGTCAGGTTGTCCTCCGAGCCGTTGTAGCGCGGCTTGGGCTGGCTGCCGTCCTGGCGGACGTCGTACTCGGTCGCTCCGAAGTTCTTGAGGAACGGCGAGTACGTGTCGATGTGCATCTCGGCCCGGTCCACGTCGAACTGGAGCAGCCGCAGGAAGCTCGCCCCGAACTGCAACCGGTCGGTCCCTTTGTGGTCCGGCGTGCCGTCGCCGTTGACGTCGATGGTGCCGTCGGCGGCGACCTGGTTCGGCCACAGCTCGGCGGCGGTCACCGTGTAGAACTGGTAGTCGGCCAGCAGCTCGACGACATCGTGGCTGACCGTCACGCCGATCTTCGACTTCAGGTTGGTGCCGACGCCGTGCTCGTGCCCGGCGAGCACCAGGAAGACGTTCGGGTTGGTCTCGACGACCTGCTTGAACAACGGCGAGCCGTCCGGGGCGGAGAAGTCCGCGCCGCGACCGTCGGGGTTGGCCGACGGCTTCAGGTAGTCGTGCGAGAGCAGGATCCCGTTGCGGTCCTTGTACCGCTTGAAGATCGAGTCGGCCCACTTGGCCTCGGCCGGCGTGACGCCGTACGACAGACCGACCGCCACGAAGTCCAGGCCACCGGCGGAGAACAGCAGGTAGTTGTTCTGGTTGTCCTTGCCCGGCGTGACCGAGCCGTCGGCGTTCGTCTTCTCGTCCCAGGCGTGGTACTCGGTGCCCTTCGGCCAGGCCTTCGCCGTCCCGTAGTACCGGTCGGCGCTGAAGGTCCGACTGAACCGGGAGGTGGGGCCGGTCTCGGCGCCCAGTTGGTCGTCGTGGTTGCCCGCGATGACCTGGTTGACGACACCGTTGTCGTCGAGGATCTTCTGGAAGCCCGAGGCGGTGGCGAGTTCCTTCTCCACCTGCCCGTTCAGGCCGGGCCGCTTCAGCGAGCCGTCCGGGTTCTTGGCCAGCGGGTCGTAGTAGTCGTTCTCGATGACATCGCCGGTGTGCGCGGTGTACGCGATCTTGCGGCTGTCCGCGTTGTCGGCGATCCACTGCATCTGGTCGCGGTACGCGGCCGACCAGATCGCCTGCTCCTCTGCGGTCTCGACGTCCGAGGGCTCGGCGTTGCCGTCGAAGTCGTCGTACGTGCCGCCGGCCGCACCTTCGGTGACGTACTGGGTGTCGGTGAAGTGCGCCAACGAGAAGTCGTACGACGCGGG
The DNA here is from genome assembly GCF_043197485.1 of Micromonospora sp. NPDC049102. Classification (NCBI taxonomy): domain Bacteria; kingdom Bacillati; phylum Actinomycetota; class Actinomycetes; order Micromonosporales; family Micromonosporaceae; genus Micromonospora; species Micromonospora sp. NPDC049102. The sequence continues at coordinate 91,459 of NZ_JBICTE010000015.1, forward strand.
GTCCTCGAAGCGGTCCTTGTCGTTCTGCGCCGTCGAGTCGCGCGGCGACAGATCGTCGGCGAACGGGTCCTCGCCGGTGACCAGCACGTGCACGACACCGCCGTCGCGGTAACCGGCCTCGACCGACGCGGTCAGGACGGTGTCCTGACCGGCCTTGCCACGCGAACTGGTGAGCACGACCCATTTCCCGGTGGCCGGGTTCCACGCCCGTAGCGCCACGATTCGCGCCGGGTCGATGCTGCCCGACCAGCGCAACGTCGGCTCCTGCTTGGTGGCGCCCAGCGGCAGGTCGTACCGCTGGAAGACCATACCGCGGCCGGATGGGCTGTCGATTGTCGAGCCGTCGAGCGGACGCAGCGAGGTGACGTCCACGCTCTGGTCGTGCTGGACGTCGAGCGTGGTCGGCACGTCGGTCGCCCCACCCTGGTAACCCTTGGTCGGCAGGACGACGTCGGCCTTGGTGAAGGTCGCGGTCAGACCGACACCGTCGGTGCCGGGAATCCGGGCGGACAGCTCCGCCGAGAGCGGGTCGGTGTTCCGGACCGTGGCGTTCAGCTCGGTCGGGATGTCCGGGATGCTCGCGCTACTGAAGCGCACCTCACGGGTCGCGGTGTTGCCGAGCGCGTCGGTCGCCGTCATCGCGATGACGTGTTGGCCGGCCGGCAGGCCGTGACCGATCTGGTCGCCCTGCTTCACCACCGCGCCGTCGAGCGTGATGGCCGGCGTGCCGACAACCCCGCTGGCGTCCTTGACCGTGAGGTTGAGCGCCACTGTCGAGGTCAGCCGCTGGCCGGCCGCAGGGACGCTGCTGGCGATCTCCGGCGCGGTGTTGTCGGTGGTGAACCGCCGCGTCGAGGTCTTGTCGCCGACGACCGCCTTGATGGTGTGGGCGCCGTCCGCGATCGTCGCGGTGTCCACGTCGGCGCGCTTGCCCAGCGCCGGCAGCGCCGAGCCGTCCTGGGCGGTGACGTCGAACAGGACCATCGTGGTGAGGCCACCGTTGAAGCTGCTGCCGCAGGTGCCGTCACCGACATACGTGGTCACCGGCGAGCCGGCCGGGTAGGTGGCCGAGCCGATGGTGACGGTCGTCTGCCCGACCGAGCGGGTCAACCGGGTGGCCTTCGCGCCGGTGGGCAGCAGCTCGAAGTCCCGCAGCGTGAAGTCGTCGTAGTTGTCGCAGCCACCCGGCTTGGCACTGCCGTGGTCGCTGCCCGCCACGAACTCCAGGGCGTTGACGCCGGGCACCAGCCACTCGTTTGGGAAGGCGAGGTCGGCGACCTCCTTCTCCCACATCCCGATCTCCAGCGGGATGCCGTTGACCAGCACCTTGTTGTCGTACCCGTTGTCGCTGCCGTTGCCACCGACGAACACCGTCAGGTGCGCGTCGCCGCCGCTGGCGAGGGTGTCGACGGTGCGGGTCGTCGGCGCGTCCGCGACGGTGAAGTGGAACTCGGCGTCCTTGTTGGCGCCGCAGGTGCCGTCGCCCAGCGACAGGGACGCGGCGGTCGTCTCCGCCTTCGTCACGGTCGTGCCGCTGGTGGTGACCAGGTACGTGGTGCCTGCCGTCACCGTGCCCGCCGTACTCAGCGTGAGGCTGGTGGCCTCCCGCGTGATCTTGAAGTCGTCGTGGTTGGCACAGGTGGCGCCGTTGAGCGTGCCGTTGTAGTCGCCGGTGCGCACCTGTACGACGTTGTCGCCGAGGTGCAGGAACCCGTTCGGGAACGCCAGCTTCACGGCCTCCGCGCCGAGCGCGCCGTAGTCACCGCCGAGGTCGACCCGGTGACCGTTGACCAGCGCGTAGTTCTGGTAGCGGGCCTCGATCGAGTTGCCGGCCTCGACCGTGAGGCCGAGGGTGGCGGTGCCGGCAGCCAGCGTCTCGGCGTTCTCGGCGGGCTTGTCGTCGATGGCGAGCGACTCGACGCGGTCTTTGCCGTCGGCCGCGAGCGCGGCGATGACCGGCTGGGTTCCGCGTACGCGGGCACCGTCATCGGGCGTGACGACGGCCGCGCCGGCCGGGGCGTTGTTGACGTCGACCGCCACGCTCGTCTTCGCGCCCGACAGGGCCGTCGCGCTGACGGTGTGCGTACCGTTGGTGAGCTTCGTCGTGTCGAGGTCGGTCCGCAGGCCGGACGTGCTGCCCGGCTCACCGGAGATGACGAAGGTGAGGTCCTGGTTGAGCAGCTTCGCCGAGCTGCCGCAGGTGCCGTCACCGAAGTTGTAGCTGAACAGGTTCTGCTCACCGTCGGCGACCACGCCGAGAAGGCTGAGGCTGATGCTGCTCAGCGCGTAGTCGTCGTAGTTGGGGCAGCGGCCACCCTCGCCGTTCGGCAGTTCCTCGTAGCCGACGGTGGTCTTCGTGGTGGTGTCGACCCAGTTCGCTCCGGCGTGCACCGAGACGGTGTTCGGGCCGGGCTTCAACCAGTCGCCCGGGAAGTCGAGGGTGCCCACCCGCCCGCCCGGGACGTCCGGGAAGTAGACCCGGTCGGCGTCGGCCGTGTGCCCGTTGACGGTGAGGTAGTTGCGGTAGCGGGCCTCGGTGCCGTTGCCACCCATCTCGAACGCGAAGTGGGCGGTGCCCGCGGTCTTGTCGGCGGCGATCTTGTCGCCGTCGACCGCGAGCGTGGTCACCGAGTCGTTCTCGGTGACCGGCTCGACGACGACAGGCACCTTGCCCTCGACGTTCTGCCCGTCGCTCAGGCTGATCAGCGGCGTGGTCGCGCTGGCCGGCACGGCCTCCGCTCCGGCCAGCGCCGGATGCAGGGTCGTCGCCGGTCCGGCGATGAGGACGAGCGCCATCGCGGACAGCAGTCCGCGTGTTCGCTTCCGGCGCGCACGTTGTTCGTGCGTCATGGCGGGGTTTCTCCTTTGTTGGGTGCAAGGAACCGCCGACGCCGTGATGCCGACTGCGGCGGGCAGAGGGGGCCGCCCTGGTGGCGGCCGGTCTCAGGACGACGGTCGGACGCGGGTGACCCGTCGGCGACGTACCTGGCGTCGCAGGATCGAGACAGCGGCCGCGACGAGCAGGAGGGGGCCGACGGCCAGGGCGGCCCGCTGGGCCGCGCCGCGGTCGTGGCCCGTCCCGCTGTCGGCAGCCGCTGGCGGTGGAGCGTCGCCGAGCAGCCAGTCGTGGGAATACTCGTCGGGGCCGTACACCTGGCGTTTGCCCTCGGGTCCGGTCGCCACCGTGCGGTACGCGGGGTCGAGGTCGGTCAGCATCCGGATCTCGATGCGCGCGACGCCGAGCGGGCCGGGGCAGGTGTAGTCGACGTCCACACCGGAGTCGCTCGCCTTTCCGACGACGCCGGCGCACGCGTGCCCGTCGCTGCTGACGGTCATCTGTGTTCGCAGGTAGTCCGCGAACGGCTTAGATCCGGCGAGGATCGTCGCGTCCTTCTCTCGAGTGTCGACGGCACCGTCAAGCAGGACGCGGTCCTGCGGCAACAGGCCGAGGCGGACGCCGAGGAGAGTCAGCTCGTCGACACCGCCCGGCTTCCACCTCAGGTGCACCACGTCGGGGCGGGCCGTGTCCGGCGTGATGGTCACGGTTTGCGGATAGCCGTACGGGTGGGCTGCGGCGGGGACCGCCGGAGCGAGCAGGGCGAGGGTGGCCGCCGCCGACATCACGACGCGGCGGGGCCACCGAGCGGTTTCGGGCATGCCAGCGCTCCGGTCTACAGGGCTGTGGCACGCCGGTGGGCGCGGCCGTTCAGTGACCCTGCCGGCCGTTGGCGAACTCGCCAGGCGAGCTTGATGAGAAACGGGCGCAGCGAGGGTGAACAGTTAGTTGATCAACTGAGCCTTTCAGGGCACACCACGGGACATGCGGCCGCAGGTCTCGTGACCAACGTCGACCCTGCGACCACGCTCAGTTGCTCCCGCGTGGAAGGAATCCAATTTCCTCGATGCGGGCCATGATGGCCCCGACGAAGGCGGCGAAGCCGATCTCCAGATCCGGCTGTCGAACGGGCGCATCGACCTCCGGCGATGAGGTAACTAGGCAGGTGGCGTCGTACAGGCCGGCGCTCCGTAGGCGCTTACAGAGGATCACGTAGCGGTCGAGGTATGAGGTCTCGGCGAACGCGGGATCGATCGGGAACGAGCCGCTCCGAGGGCGACCCTTGCGGATCGAGCCCGGCGCCTCCTCCACCAACAGCAGGTAGCCGAGCCACGGCCTCAACCGACCCAGTAGGCCATGGTCGTACGCCTGCCGCAAGTCGACTGCGCTGCCGATTGCCTCTTCGTTCCGGTTGTTGAAGTTGTTGCTGAACGACGGACCAACGTGCGACTTGAGCTCGATCGCCGCCACCAACTGGCCCTCGTGAAACACGACGAGGTCCCACTTCTTGGCGGGCCGAAAATGGCCCGGCAGCTCGACCCCGGACTTACAGCGCACGGCACCGGACGGAAACCCCGCATTCCGGAACACGTTCGCGAGGAGCTCTGTCATCGCGTCGAGATGCGCTCCGCCAGTGACCGCGCCCCGCCCTCCGGTATCGGCCCTGCCGGACAAAAGCTTCTTAGCGGCCTGCGACTCGCGCACCACCCATGAGCTACGAACCGCTTCTTCGAACGAGCGCTGATCCACCGATCACATCTCCAGTGCCTCGATCCCGTACACACGCAGCGCAACCTCCGTCGCCGCGCGGGTATCCCGATCATCGAAGGCGGCGGCGAGCGCAGCACGGTCGCCGGCCGAGATCGCCTCTGGCCTCGGGACGCGGATTCGACGCAGGTACTGAGCTTGGAATCGAAGGGTGCCGCCCCGCATCTTAACGGCGTATGCCTCGACAAATGCCTGTGCGACACCCGAGAGCAGGAGTCCACCTAGGACTCTGAGGTCCCATGCGTCCGAGACGATGTAGTAAAGGTTGTGATGCGGATAGAAACCACCCTCGTCTAGGACAGGGTGGATGGTGGTCTTCATGTCCGGAAGCAAGAGTTTCGGGCGCTCGATCAGGGAATGGTCGACTTTGTCGATGGTCCTGTACCAGTGGGCAGGGCGCTTGCTGGCAACGTGCCGGCGTTTGAGGGCTGCCGCGTGCCGCTGGTAGTACGCCCGGAGGCGTGGAAGCGCGGCCAGGTCCACCAGCTGACCGCCGGAGTCCCATGGATTGACGAGATATTGGCCGGACCAGGAGTGACTCCCCGAGGTCGTGTCCTTGACCATCGACAGCGGCAGTAGCCGCCGCGGTTCGACGTCAGCGTCCGTGGTGATGAAGACGCTGTCGGCACCCGTGGCAACGCCGATACCGACCCGGGTCCCGGTGTTGGCGTCCTCGAGCGGGGGAAAGCGGTCATTCAGTTCGTCGATCAAGGCCAGGCGGGATGGAGATCCAGCTGGCCAGGAGTCGCCTCCGGTAAACCAGTGGGGCAGTCGCGCGACCTCGTACCGGTCGTTCGCCAGGGTCGCCAGATCCGTGGCCGAGATCGACTCCACCAACTCCAAGGCATCCTGAGGCCCGAAGCCTCGCCGGGTATCCACCACTACGGCGCCGCCCTGCCGGGCGCGGCGGACCACGGTGACGGCTGGATAGGCTGATACCTGTTCCTCGAATGCGTCGACGTCGTGCATGGTCACCGTGACGTCGACGCTGTAGCCGGCGCTGATGAGCTCCCGCAACTGCCGGCCGTACTGATTGCGCATCCAGCGGTCGGCACAGATGAACGCGAGGACTCCGCCCGGCCCGAGAGAACGCAGAGCCCGTTCGTAGAAACCGACGTATAGGTCAGCGCGGCCGGTCATGGTTGGGCAAGCAGCACGGTAGGCGAGCATACGATCCGCAGGTACATCTTCCAGCCGGACGTACGGAGGGTTACCTACGACGAAGTCGACATCCTCATGGACATGCGGATCGAGCAGGTAGTCCCCCTGCCGCAGCCAAGCCGTTGCCACCTCGCGTGCTTCCGGGAGCGACCAGCCCTCATCGACCAGTACCTCCCGCACCAGCCGCCTACTGGCCGTCACGTTCGAGGCCAACAGGTCGTAGGACCGGACTGCCCGCTTGGCGTCGAGCAGGGGCCGATCGTACTTCCGGCACGAGGCGCTGACCCGGGCGGCCATCGCGGCCAGGAAGGCACCGCCCCCACAGGCTGGTTCGACCGCAACGAGCGCGGCAAGATCACGGTCAGCCGTGTAGCCGGCAAGATCGAGGATCAGGTCGACTACCCAGCGACGGGTGAAGACCTCGCCATGCTCGACGGACTCCGCCGGGATCGCGGTCAGCGACGACAGCGTCTCGCCGAGCACAAGTTGTCGCATCTCCGCTGCTACCGCCTTCACCCGACGAGCATAGGACAGCAAGCTCGGTGCAGATCAGACCAGCGCGCGGCTGACGCTGCCTGGGGGGCGAGAAGCCACGGCCGTCGGCACGTCAGACGGCGCCGTCAAAAGGCCACCGGCCTCGTCAGCGCCTGGTGACCTCGGCCACGAAGACGCCGCGTCCCGGTCGGCCAACCAGCACACCCCGCTCCCGCAGGACCGCCACTGCCCGGTGGATCGTCGACACCGACACGTCGTAGTGGTCGGACAACTGTTGAGTGGACGGAATCTTCGACCCGGGCTGGAACTCGCCCACCTCGATCCGCCTCAGCAGATCATTGATCAACTCGTCCATCGTCGGCGGAATCGGCACGTGAAGGCCCCTTGCAGTCGGTTGGCCCTCCCAGTATCGAGCAACAGGTGAAAGAGCGGCAACAACTGACGCAGGAGAAGCAGGTGAGCAGCGACAGCTAGATTCGACAGTGTGGCGGGACCTGATCAGCCAGCGCTGATGGGGGCACTCCGCGCGGCCGCGCTGGCCCGTGGGCGGATCCTGCATGCCCGCTTTCTCGACGAACGCGCCAGGAGCGGCACCTCACCCGTCGAGGACGCGGCCGAACTGCCGCTGTTCGAGCGTGCGAGCGAGTTGTACCAGGCGCTCGCCGACAACCGCGGCCAAGCCGAGGCGCTGTTCTGGATCGGCTGCCTGCACCAGATCGTCCGGCGCGACAACGAGACCGCCATTCCGTACCTGGATCGGTCCCGTCAGTTGGCGGCGCAGGTCGGCGACCGGTCGACCCAGGCCGAGGCACTGCGTCACCTGGGCATCGCGGCGCACATGGCCGGTCGGCTGGATGAGGCGCGCGAACGCCTGGAGGAGTCGTCGCGGCTGCGTCGAGAGGTGGGAGCACTGCCGGGCGTGGCCGCCAACATGGTCGGGCTGGCCTACGTCGCCGCCGCCCAGGACCGCCACGCGGACGCGCTCGCGACCCTCGACGAGGCGGCCGCCATCGCCCAGGCGCACGGCGCCCACGTCATCGTTCGACAGGTCGAAGAGGCGAGATCCCACATCTAGGCGGGTCAGAGGATTCGGGTGACCTGCTCGGCGGCGACGACCGCGTCCTGGCGCGCGGGGTCGAGGTTGGCGCTGATGACCACCGACGCGCCGGCCGAGAGCGGCGCGAGCAGCCACTTCAGCGGCTGCTCGTGTTCGGCCGCGTCGACCAGCAGTCGGTCACCGGCCCGCAGGTCGAGCATTCCGGCTACCTCCCGGGCGAGCGCGCCCCACTGACCGTAGGTGGTGCCGTCCGCGCTCGCCGGGTCCGTCGGGCGGATCGCGGTGTGGTTGGGCGTGACGTCCGCATGGCGAAGCACCTCGGCGGACCAGTCCAACCAGCCCAGCGGCACGTCGGCGAGCCGGCCCGGTCCGGTGCCGACCAGGTAGCGGTGCGGCGCGTCCGGCACGTCCTCCAACCAGTCGTTCTGGCGTTCGGGCGTCACGAAGACCGCGTCGAACGGCCGGTCGCCGCCGGGCTCCAGCACCGCCAGGCCCGCCGTGGCGCGCGGCCGGAACGACACCGCCAGGCCGCACGCCCACGCGCCCAACAACACCGTGGCGGTACGCCAGTGCGGCGGCAGTAACACCGCTACGCGGCTGCCTGGACCAAGCCCACAGCCGTCCCGCAGCAGGCTCGCGCTGCGCGCGGACCAGGCGCCGACCTGCTGTGTCGTGAGGTCCACGCGTTCACCGGTCGCCTCGTCGCGGTAGCTGAGCAGCGGGCTCTCAGTGGCGGTGGGCGGGACCGACTCCTCGGCCGTGGCGTGTGGCTGCATCCGCGTGCTCCCGGTGGTGACGACGTCCGCCCCACCCTACGCAAACGACTGTGGTCACCGTCCCCGCCGGCCGATGGCCGTGGCGACTGGTTGGATGGCTCGCGCACGGTGACCGACGACCTCCGTCGAGCCGACGAGTTCGGGCGCCCCGCAGCAGGTGCTCGACACCAGCGGACGTCACGCCGCTCACCTGTAGGAAATAACCGGGTCGACCTTCGACGACGGAGCCGGCTTGAGCTGGGAGCTGACACACACTCTTCGAAACCTCCGGACCTCGTCACCTATTCGCTGCGCTACTGTCCCTGCAGCGCACCGCGATCGTGTAGGCCGTCCTCGTCGTCCGCGCCGAAGCCAGCCGCCACGCGGGCTGTGATCCGCTCATTGTCCAGCCCCAGTCTGAATGCTTGACGCGGGTGATGACCGGGACGCACCCCGCGTGATCTCTCGTTCGTGGGGTGCGTCCCGGTTTGGAACGTCAAGAGGGGCAGCGGTACGGATGCCGGAGATCGTGGACGCGGGCTGCCCCGAAGACCTCATCACGTTCGTTCCGTCCGGCGTGTTTCTAAGTCTGACGCGGACGCCGGTTCCACCCGAGGTGCATTCGGCTGCCCGGATGCCCACTTTGCTTCTGGTCCATACGACGCCGGGAACGGCCGGATCTGCGCTGGCGGTGAAGGCCCTGTTGGCGCAGCCGTCGAGTGTGATCGAGCGAATGGTGGACGTCCCGCCGGCTTCGGTAGGCGCCGAACTCGATCTGGCCGGGGCGATCGCCCGCGCCGACATGCTGCGTCTGCCGGTCCTTCTTTCTGCAAATGCTACGGGCACGGATCACGTCCGAGTCCGCCCGATCGATGCTCTGGGGCGTCGCGTCTCCCCAGATAACGCGGACTATGGGCTCGTGCTGCCGGCTAGCCATTTGGTCGCTGAACGCGCCGCTGCCACCGCGGGCCCCGCCGGCGACCCGCATCGGGTCAAATCGGATGCGTCGAGGCTCGGCGAGTTCGGGGGTTTGCAGCACGAGAGCGTGGTCGTCAAGATGTCCGCCGATCTCCACGCACCTGCCCCGGCCCAGAAAGCGACTGAAGCTAAACCGCCAACCGCCACCCCGACTGCCGCATTGCTGCGTCTACGCGGCGGCTCCTCGTTCATGGAGCGGGTTCACGGTGCCGTCGGTAGCGCCTTTGTCACAAGCCAGTCAGACGCGCCGGCAGGCAGGTCGCTCGACAACGCGTCCGCTGTGCTCAGCACGGAGTGGTCGGGGCCCGGACAGCTGCTGTTGGATCGGCTGTGGCAGGAGCACCGGCAGCGGCGGCGGCGTCCAGATTGGCAGGGGCAGCGGCTGGACCGCCTCCGATTGTGGGGTCGTGATCCGTTTGGGCTGCGTGACCTACCACCCAAGCCAGACTTCCTGCCGCCGTCTTTCAACTCCTTCGACGCCGTCCCCACAAATAAATTGCTCGACATGTTTCACCGGCTCGACCTGACCGTCGCAGATTTGCCTGTGAACCTCAGATCGCTGAAGCGAGAAGACGGAAAGGTCTGGCGGGAGTCGGATGTGACGTGGATGGGTCCGCTGGCCGATCCCGCCGAATCGGACAGCAGCACTCTAGACGAGGCAGAGATGCCCAGGATCGTGCACACGTTCTGGTACGGAAGCGTACTGGACGATTTACACAGAACAACCTCGGCTTTTCAGCAGACAATTTCAAAGTCGGCGCAGAACGCCAAGAATCTAGGATTCGCCACGGTGCTGTGGACGACGGTGACCCGCGAGCAGTTCCGCTTCCCTGATTCATCGGTCGCAAATATGCGTGACTGGGCAAAGCGCAACGAGATCATACTGATCAACGTGCACGAGGTCTTCAATGTCGCCACGCCGATGCACCTGATGGATGAGTTCCAGCTCGCACTGTCGAAGGGAACATCCGGTGGGTACGCCGAGGGCAAAGACATTTCCCTCCCGGAGATCCTCCACCGTTTCGGTGGCATCGGCATGGACGGTGACAACGTTCTGCACAACACGAGGGGGTTGCGCGCGGCGTTCAGCCACTACGGATTCGCCCTCGAAGCCCTATCTACTTTGGGCGGCGTAGGTAACTCGGCGATGATGTCCGCGCGGTGGCATCCGGTCACCGTTAAGCTGATCGAATTGCTGCGGAAGAACTACACTCTGCACGTCGACCAACTAAGTCCGAGTTTCCACCGGATCGCCGACAATGAAGCCGATCAGAGCAAGTTTTACGCCAAAGATAGGTCTTCCAGATACCGAGCACGGTCTATCATGGAACGCAGTGGGCCGGACAATATAACGCTACTCCTGGGACCACCAACCGGACACCACTTCGATAGCATACCAGCTATCGACACACGCCATTTCAAGATGGGCAGAGCGCACACCTGGCTGCCTGAGCAGCACAGGGAACCGGAAGTTTTAGGTAACGTGAACAACGGGGCGGCGCAAGCCCGCGTGTTGCCGGCTCTGCAGCGGGCCGTCACATATCTCATTCGCGAGCTGGCAAACCGTAAGGGTGACCTTCACCTGCTGGCTGTCGAGCCGCTGATCAAGGATCTTCCGAATCCTACCGCTGCTTGGGAGGCAGTCGTCGGATTCCTTCTCACGTCACCCGACTTCCCGGACAGGATCCGGACAGCCACCTACTCACACTTTGTCAACCTGAATGACAGATCGGGTGAGGCGGCCAAGATTGAGCGCCACACCATTGAACTTCCACAGTCAGTTGGGAAGGCCCTCGGAATCCCGGCGCAGCCCCACGGATTGCCCGGCACCCACATGTGGCGGGGCGCATTTCAGGTGCCGGTCAAGCTGCGCTACCGGCCCTGGCTGACGATCGACTTCGGCGAGAAGCACACCACTCTGGACGACATCTCTTTGAGAAAACTTGGACAGATGGTCGATTCGGTGGCCGCTGACCAGCGTCGCGGATTCCAGGTCGATGTCTTCATCGAGGGCGGCGGGAACGGCGGCTTTTATGGCATGAGCCGAGGAGCGGAGAAAGTCGGATTGGCTCGCGCAACCACCGTGCACCGTCAGCTCAGCGACCATTTCCGGAACGTGCCGGGCCAAGTGGTTCTTCACACTCCTTTCTCTCGAGGCGCTGGGGAGTCGGCCGGGCCAGCGGTTATCAATGCTTCCGAGCAGGGTCGACGCCGGGTTGCCGTCTGGTGGTCGCGCCGGCTGCCACCGCTCATCGACCCGGTGCAGGTTAAGGTCGACCCCGACGGCGGACTCTTGGAACCGGCCAAGTCGGCTCTGCGAGCCCTGGCCTCCGCCGTCGTGGAGAGCGCGGCCGACGGCGCGCTGGAACTGCAGGTAGCCGCCAGGACCCGCGAACAGGTGCGGGGAGTGCTGAAGCAACTGATGCCGGAGGTGATCAACAACCTCCCGGATCACCAACGCGCGAAGGCCGTGACCGTCGCGGAGCTCGGGCCACCTGCCACGCTGCCCAGCGACACGGTGCTGATCCGCGCACGTCTGCAGCCGCTCGCGCCTCTCAGTCGCGCTGATCAGGACATGGTCACCGAGGTCAACAACAGGTTGTCGGAACACGGAATTCCACAGACCCCGGCCACCATCCTCGAGGTAGCTAACAAGCATCGGGACACGAACCTGAGCAATCAGGTCTCAAAGACTGTCGCGTATTTTCGTGACGCGCAACATCCGATCCGCCTACGCGGCGGCGCGGAATTGGGCGATCGAATACGCTCCGTAGTATCCCGCCCGCAGCCCAAGACTGAGGTCGTGGGCAACGACGGTGAAATCGGAGGTTTGGCTCCTACTACGCTGATCCACTCCCATGCGGATCCATCCCAGGCGGGTGTCAAGGTCGAGGCGCTCGGTGAGCCGAGTTGGCCGCTGCGGCTGACTGACGCCGTCACCAAACATGGTCACGTCTACGTGATTTCCGACAACGGCGAGCGCGAACAGTGGCCGCTACGCAGTGATCTGATCGCCGCCGCTGACCACCGGCATTCCGTAATCCTCCTGGACGCGAAAGCCGGTCGGCCGCCGCTTGCGTCGCACCTCGCCACACTGAGATACCTACTCGAACAACTCGCCCAACGCGGCCTACCACAACTGCCCGTCGTGGTCACTCCCGCCGCCGCCGATGATGTGCTCGTCGTGACAAAGGAGTACGGCGCTGTCACCGTGCATCAAACTCTCGGGAAATCCCAGAACAACAGCACCGCTCACCTTGCAGCCCTGTGGAAAGCCACCCGCACCGGGCAGCGCGCTTCAACCGGCACCTCTGACGAGCTCTGGCCCCGCATCACGGCCGGCGTCCTGCACGCCGCGGCCAAACTCGCCGAGCCCACTAAAATCGTCACCCGTATCGACGACACCTTCGGCGCGCTCGTCTGGGCCGCCGACCTCACTCAAGCTCGCACGGCCTTCGACAGGCTCAACACGCAATGGTCTCCGCAACAACTGACGAGCGGTCTGACCCACGTCAAACAGATCATCGAACGAGCCGGCGAACACCCTCACCTGATAGCCCTCGAACCCATACTGGAACTCGGCGTACGCGGCGAGGCCAACACCTTCTTCGACTACGCCAACACCCCAGAGACCGACCGTCCCCGAGCACTACTCAGCGCGGTACACCGCCTCGAAGAGGCCAACCTTCCCGGTGCATCGCCCGACGCCGACCCCACCACCATCCTCGGAAAGATGGTCACCGTGGTCGGCGGCAACGCTGACCTGACCTCTGTATCACAATCACTACTCGCCGCTCTCGACGACATCAAAGCCGGCAAATTTAACACTGCTGAACTGTTCAAAACCAACAACGCCCGCAAACTGCACGTCAACGAGAAGCTGCTCTTGGCCGACTCTGTCGCCGAACTGGCAGCCGTCATGCCCGACCACCACCAACAACTCGAACTGCTAGTTGAAGGCCTCCTCGACTGCCCGCCGAAATCGGGTCCGTCGAATTAACAGCCGGAGTGGACCGCCACGCCCTGCTACCCCCCCCCGAATGTGAGGTAGGCCGTTACCTGCACGATCCCCGGCTACCCGTACCACAGCGGCATGAGGACCTGTCCCGTCAGCCCAACGGCAGTTCCGGGCCGCCGTCGAGGAGCCCGGCCAGCAGGTCGCCGTACTCCTCGACCCGGTCCAGAACCTCGGCGGCGGTGAACTGGCGGACGGCCGGCTTCCGGCCGCGCGCGCCGGCCTCGACCTCATCCCAGGTCAGCGGCGTCGAGACCGACGGCGTCCGCTGGGCGCGCAGGGAGTACGGCGCGACGGTGGTCTTCGCCGCGTTGTTCTGGCTCCAGTCGATGAAGACCTTGCCGGGGCGTAGGTTCTTCGCCATCTTCGACACGATCAGCTTCGGGTGGGCCTTCTCCAACTCCTGGGCGACCCGACGCGCGTAGGCGGACACGTCGTCGGCGGACTGGGTGCCGGCGATCGGGCAGCAGAGCTGCATGCCCTTCTTGCCGGACGTCTTCGGGTACGACTCGATGCCGTCGTCGGCGAGCCGGTCACGCATCAGCACGGCGACCGGGCAGCACTCGGCGAGCCCGGCCGGCGGCCCCGGGTCCAGGTCGACCACCATCATGTCCGGGTGCTGGTCGACCTTCCACTGGGGCGTGTGCAGTTCCAGCGCGGCGAGGTTGGCCAGCCAGACCAGGGTGGGCAGGTCGTCGGCCACCACGTAGTCGATGGTCTCCCGGCCCTTGGTCGACCCGGGCGCGGGCAGCGTCTCGACGCGTACCCAGTCCGGGGTCGCGGCCGGTTTGTTCTTCTCGAAGAAGGACTTGTCGTCGACCCCGTTGGGGAGGCGGATGCGGGTGACCGGCCGGTCGGCCAGGTGCGGCAGCAGCACCGGCGAGATCCGGGTGTAGTAGTCGATCACCTCGCCCTTGGTGAAGCCGACCGCCGGATAGAGCACCTTGTCCAGGTTGGACAGCTCAAGCGCGCGGCCCTCGACGTCCACCCGCAGCTTCTCAGCCGGCATCGTCGACCTCCTCCGGCGGCTTGTCCGGGCGCAGGCGCAGCACCCGGGGGAAGCGCAGCCGGCCGTCGGGAGTGCGCTGGCCGTACTTCACCTCCACCACCACCCGTGGTTCTACCCAGATGGCGCCCCGGGCATCCTCGCGCGGCACCCCGGGCGCGAACGGTGACGCGCCCGAGCGCAGCGGCTCCAACTCGGCGAGGAGCTGCCGTTCGATGGCCGCCCCGATCCCGCCACCGACCCGACCCCGGTAGATCAACCGGCCGTCCGGGCCGGGCACCCCGACCAGCAGCCCGCCGATGCGCCGCGCGCCCGGCCGCCAGCCTCCGATCACGAAGTCGCCGGTCACCTCCAGCTTGACCTTCACCCAGTCGGGGGAACGCACCCCGGGGCGGTAGACCGCGCCGACCCGCTTGGCCATCACCCCCTCCAGGCCGTGCTCGCCGGCCGCCTCGTACGTCGCCGGACCGTCGGCGAACATCGGCGGCACCGCCCACCGCGCGCCGCCGAGCGCGAGCGCGTCCAGGGCCTCCCGGCGGCGCTCGTACGGCCAACCCGTCAGGTCGTCGCCGTTCAGCCGCAGCAGGTCGAAGATCATGTACGTGACCGGCATGACCGCCGCCAGCCGGGCCGCCTTGGTGCGGTCCCGCACGTGCATCCGCTCGGCCAGCGCCGTGAACGACGGCTGCCCACCCTCGCCGAGCAGCACCACCTCGCCGTCGAGCAGCGCGTCGTCGACCTGCTCGGGCAGGGTGGCCAACTCCGGGTACGCGGCGGTGATCTCCACGCCGGAGCGGGCATACAGGTGCTGGGCTCCGCCGGAGATGTCGGCGAGCGCACGGACGCCGTCCCACTTGAACTCGTACGCCCAGCCGTCACCCGCCGGGAGCGGCCCGGTCATCGCGAGCATCGGCTTGAGCGGCGCGCCGGGCACGACCCGACTGTAGTAGCAGGCCGAACACCTCGCGTCAGGTTCTTCCGGATGCGAGCATGGTCGATACCGGGGAAGGGAGCGCAGGATGCGTGCCATCTGGAAGGGAGCCGTGTCGTTCGGGCTCGTCTCGATCGGGGTGAAGCTCTACTCCGCCACCGAGGAGAAGGACATCCGGTTCCACCAGGTGCACCGCGAGGACGGCGGGCGCATCCGCTACAAGCGCACCTGCTCGGTCTGCGGCGAGGAGGTCACCTACGACGACATCGCCAAGGGCTACGACATCGGCGGCGGCGAGATGGTGATCCTCACCGACGAGGACTTCGCCGACCTGCCACTGACCAGCTCCCGGGCGATCGACGTGCTGGAGTTCGTCCCCGCCGAGCAGGTCGACCCGATCCTCTACAACAAGGCGTACTTCCTGGAGCCGGAGGGCACCGCCACCAAGCCGTACGTGCTGCTGCGCGACGCGCTTCTCGACTCGGAGCGGGTGGCCATCGTCAAGGTGGCGCTGCGCCAGCGCGAGCAACTCGCCACGCTGCGGGTCCGCGAGGGTGTGCTGCTGCTCAACACCATGCTCTGGCCGGACGAGATTCGTAACCCCGACTTCGGTTTCCTCGACGAGGACCTGAAGGTCCGTCCTCCGGAGCTGGCGATGGCCAGCTCCCTGATCGACTCGATGACCGGCGAGTTCGAGCCGGACGTCTTCACCGACGACTACCGGGCCGCGTTGCAGGAGGTCATCGACGCCAAGGTGGAGGGTCGGGAGGTCGTACAGCCGGAGGAGGCCGAGGAGGCCCCGGCCGCGGCGGTGGACCTGATGGCCGCGCTGAAGGCGTCGGTGGACCGGGCCCGGGCGGCCCGCGGCGAGCAGCCCTCCCGAGGGGGCGGCGGCGAACCGACGCCCATCTCGTCGGCCCGCTCGGCGCAGAAGGCCGCCGAGAAGGAGGCCGCCAAGGCGCCCGCGAAGCAGACCGCGACGAAGAAGACCGCCGAGAAGAAGGCGGCCGAGCCGGCGAAGAAGACCGCCGCCAAGAAGACCCCCGCGAAGAAGGCCGAGCCCGCGAAGAAGACCGCAGCGCGCAAGACCACACCCCGCAAGAGCGCCTGAGGTACGCGGCACCGCCGGTGTCCGCCGCACCGGGTACGCTCCGCCGGCCGTCGGCCACCGGAGGAGACCCATGCCGTACACCCCTGACCTGGACCGGTTGTTGACGCCCGGGGCGCGCTTCACCGACCAGCACGGCGCGTACCTCGTCGAGCCCCACCCGGTGGGCGACGTCGTCCTGCCGACCGGGCGGGTCGTCGGATGCGATCCGCTGGTCTGCCCGGAGGCCGAGCCGTACACGGTCGAGGTGACGCCGGGGCGGTACCGCGCCCGTGCCTGGGTGGCCGTGGTGCTGCGGGAGGACGCCGAGGTGGACCGGCGGGTCGCCGCGCTGGAACTGGTGATCTCCGACGAGCCGACGACCCGCTGGGAGCCCGCCATCGTGGGCGACCAGGACGTCGCCGCGCTCGGTGTCGACGACTACTTCGGGTACGGCGTGGACGCCGGCGCCGGCACCCTGGCCGACCCGACCGCGCTCGCCGCCCTGGAGAACTGGGACGAGGAGCGGATCGAGGACGTCTTCATCCCCGCCGAGCTGCCGTCGTCACCGGTTCCGGGGCTGATCACGGCCGTCGTCGACGAGGCCACCGGCGCGAACGTCGTCACCGTGTCCACGGGTTGGGGGGACGGCTGCTACGGCACCTGGATCGGCCGGACCGCCGACGGGCGGCCCACCTCGTTCGTTACCGACTTCATGGTCATCCCGGAGTAACGCCCCGGCGAAGGTGCTCCTGGGCGATCCGAGACGTCCGGGGCGGGCACGGCGGGCCGCTGGGCGGGTACCGTGTGCGTCGGCTTTCCCCCCGGCACCGGGTGCCGGCCACACCTTCGCAGCAGGGAGTCGACGACGTGAGCGAGCGCACGCAGGAGAACCGGTCGGAGGGCCAGAGCCCGGCGACGAAGGCGGGGCGGCGGCTGGCCGCCCAACTGGCGGCGCAGAAGGCGGCCGAGGCCAAGCGCCGCCGCCAGGCGTGGGCCGGTGGGCTCGCCGGTGTCGCCGTGATGGCGCTGCTGATCGGCGGTTTCGTCTGGATCGACAGCAACCGGGACGACAAGCCCTCCACCGCCTCCGGCGCCAGCCCGTCCGCCTCCGCCGCGGCCCCGGACGCCCCCACCGCGCCGCCCGCACCGCAGCTGCCCGAGGGCTCCGACCCGGCGCTGGGCACCAAGCCGACGGTGAAGGCGGGCACCGGCGAGCTCAAGAAGCTCACGGTCACCCCGGTGATCAAGGGCACCGGCCCGGCGGTCAAGAAGGGGCAGAACATCACCACCAACTACGTGGGCGTCTTCTACAAGGACGGCAAGGAGTTCGACTCGTCCTGGAAGGGTGGGCAGCCGGCCACCTTCCCGATCGGCGTGGGCCAGGTCATCCCCGGCTGGGACCAGGGCCTGGTCGGTGTGACAGTGGGCAGCCGCGTGCAGCTCGACATCCCAACGGAGTTGGCGTTTGGCAAGGATGCCGCCGCCAAGGGTCAGCCGGAGGGTCCGCTGCGCTTCGTGGTGGACGTGCTCGCCGCCCAGTGACCCGCCCGGATCGTCCCGGTTGTCGCCGCGGCGCGATGGAGTTGTTCACATGGGGCTTCCTGCCCGTCACCCTCCGGCAGTAGGTTCGGCGTCACCCCGGGCGGCCCGCCGTCCGGGGTGACCATGCGGACGCGGAACGGCGGAGGTGCGTGTGACGGCGCTGGACGAGCCGGGGCGGACCGCCCGGGTGATGTGGACGTACTTCGAGCCGGTGCACGCGGTCACCTACTTCCACCCCCGGGCCCGCGCCGCGTACGAGGCTGTCGGATTGCGCGGCTACTGGCGGGGCTACTTCGCCGGCCGTACCGCGCCGCTGGGCGCCGCCGAGGCACCTCCGGTGATCGCCGCGTTCTTCAGCTTCGCACCGCCGATGGTGAGCCGGGCGCTGCCGGCGATCTGGCAGCTCGCCACCCCGCAGGAGGCGCTGCGCGCCCGGCTCACCGGCGCGGTGCAGGCCCTCGCGGAGCTGACCTACGAACTGCCCGAGGGGCACCTGGCCGAGGCCGCCGACCTGTTGGAGCGGGCCGCCTCGGCAGCGCAGACCGCCGGTCGGGTGCTCGGCGCGGCCAACGCGGCGCTGCCGGTCGGGGAGTACCCCCTGGCCCGGCTCTGGCAGGCCGCCACCACGCTGCGCGAACTACGGGGTGACGGGCACATCGCCGCGCTGGTGGCCGCCGGCCTGGACCCGGTGGAGACGCTGGCCTGGCGCGTGGCCGTGGACATGTCGGCCCAGAGCCTGCTCGGGCGGGGCTGGTCCGAGGAGCAGTGGCGGGCCGCCCGGGAGCGGCTGACGCGGCGCGGCTGGCTGGCCGGCGACGGCACGCCCACCGATACCGGGCGTGCCGGGTTCCGGGCGATCGAGGACGCCACCGACCTGGCCGCCGAGCATCCGTGGCGGGCGCTCGGCCCGGACGACACCGGACGCCTGCGTGACCTGCTGGAGCCGATGGCCCGGGCCTGTCACGGGGTGATCCCGCCCGACAGCCCGATCGGGCTGCCTGCGCTGGCCACCTGACCGTCGGCCCCTCCGTCGGGCAGGATGGGCGCGTGGTGGATGCGGTGGTCTTCGACCTGGACGGCGTGATCGTGGATTCCGAACCGGTGTGGGAGGAGGTCCGGCGGGCGTACGTGGCGGCACACGGTGGCACGTGGCAGCCCGACACCCAGCGCCGGTTGATGGGCATGAGCACCGGCGAGTGGGCGCACTACCTCAGCGGCGAGTTGGGCGTGCGGCGCACCGCCGAGCAGGTCGCCCACGAGGTGGTACGGGAGATGGCGCAGCGCTACCGGGAGCACGTGCCGCTGATCGACGGCGCCGACGACGTGGTGCGCCGGTTGGCCGCGCGGTGGCCGCTCGGGTTGGCCAGTTCGTCGCCGACGCGGCTGATCGCGGCGGCGCTGGACGCCACCGGCCTGACCGACGCGTTCGGCGCGACCCTGTCCACCGAGGAGACCGAGCGGGGAAAGCCGGCACCGGACGTGTACCTGAGCGTGGCGCAGCGCCTCGGCGTCGACCCGGCCCGCTGCGCGGCCGTGGAGGACTCGTCCAACGGCGTGCGTTCCGCCGCGGCGGCGGGAATGCGGGTGGTGGCGGTGCCGCACGGGTCGTACCCCCTCGATCCGGACGCCGCCGGGCTCGCGGCCGTGACGCTCGGGTCGGTCGGTGAGTTGACCCCCGAGCTGGTGGACGGTTTGGCATGACGGGAACGGTGCGGGGTACCGCAGCAGACGGCACGCCGGCGGCGTGCCGCGCCGGCCAGCGAGGGGATCACTGATGAAGGCCATCGTGTACGAGCGCACCGGCGACCCGTCGGTGCTGGAGCTGGTGGATCGGCCGGTGCCCGAGCCGGGCGCGGGCGAGGTGCTGGTCCGGATGGCGGTGTCGGGCGTGAACCCGACGGACTGGAAGTCGCGGCGGGCCTTCCCGCCGGACGGGTGGCAGATCCCGGGGCAGGACGGCGCGGGCGTCGTCGAGGCGGTCGGCGAGGGCGTCGACCGTGAGCTGATCGGTGAGCGGGTCTGGATCTGGGAGGCGGCCTGGCAGCGGCAGTGGGGCACCAGCGCGGAGTACACGCTGGTGCCGGTCCGGCAGGCGGTGCCGCTGGGCGACGCCTCGTTCGAGCTGGGTGCCAGCCTGGGCATTCCGTTCCTCACCGCACACCGCTGTCTGACGGCCGGCGAGTTCATGCCGGACGCGTTGCGCGCCGGCGCGCTGGCCGACCACGTCGTGCTGGTGCAGGGCGGTGCCGGCGCGGTCGGCAACGCGGCGATCCAGCTCGCCCGCTGGGCCGACGCCACCGTGATCGCCACGGTGAGCAGTGCCGAGAAGGCGCAGCTCGCGGCGGCGGCCGGCGCCTCGTATGTGATCAACTATCGCGAGCAGGACGTGGTCGAGGAGGTCGGCAAGATCGCCCCCGACGGGGTCCACACGATCGTGGAGGTCGCTCCGGCGAAGAACTCGGCGATGGACGCGCAGATGATCCGCAACGGCGGGGCGGTCTGCGTGTACGCCGACAACGGCGGAACCGAGATGACGCTCCCGATCCGACCGCTGTACGTGGTGAACGCCCGGTGGCAGTTCGTGCTGGTCTACACCGAGCCGAAGGCGGCCAAGGCGCAGGGCGTGGTCGACGTGGCGGCGGCCGCCAACCAGGGCGGCATCCGGGTGGGCGCGGACGCCGGCCTGCCGCTGCACCGCTACCCGCTCGCCGACACCGCTGCGGCGCACCAGGCGGTCGAGGACTCGGCGGTCGGCAAGGTGCTGATCTCCACCAGCGACGCCTGAACGGGTCGACGGACACCCGATTTCCCCGTCACCGGGACAGAGGCGAACAATTTTCGCAACAATGACGGTGCGGGGTCACCCGCGTGGAGCGGGCGGCCCCGGCGCGGTGCGAACGCCGGGGCCGCCCTCTGGGGAGGAATGTCAGGAGTACTCCTCTGCCCAAAGGCGACGGTGCCCGTTGAAACGTTACGGTGCTGTCAGCTCCCGGACACTGAGCTCGCCTTCGGCGTACCGCGAACGGACGACTTTCTTGTCGAACTTGCCCACGCTGGTCTTCGGCACCGTGTCGATGAACGCCCACCGCTCGGGCAACTGCCAGCGTGCCACCGAGCCGGCCAGGAAGTCCCGCAGCTCCTCGGCGGTCACCGAGGCACCCCCCCGGACCACCACGGTCGCCAGTGGCCGCTCGTCCCACCGCTCGTCCGGTACGCCCACCACACAGGCCTCCAGTACGGCCGGGTGACCCATCAGCGCGTTCTCCAGCTCCACCGACGAGATCCACTCCCCGCCGGACTTGATCACGTCCTTCGCGCGGTCGGTCAGCGTGATGTACCCGTCCGGGGAGAGCGTGCCCACGTCACCGGTACGCAGCCAGCCGTCGCGGAACTTCTCCGGATCAGGGGCGTCCTCACCGACGTACCGGGCGGTCACCCACGGCCCACGGACCTCCAGCTCGCCCACGGCCGTGCCGTCGGCGGGCAACGGCTCGCCCGACGGGCCGACGATCCGCGCCTGCACGCCGGCCGGCACGCGGCCCTGCGTGTAGCGGTAGCGCCACGCCTCGTCGCCGGACACCCCGGCGGGCGGACGCGAAACCGACCCCAGCGGCGACATCTCCGTCATCCCCCAGGCGTGGATGACGTCGATCCCGTGCCGCTCGTCGAACGCGTGCATCAGCGCCGGCGGACAGGCCGACCCGCCGACGATCACCTCGGTGAGCGACGAGGTGTCCACGTCGTGGCCGTCCAGGTAGGCCAGCAGGTCGGTCCAGATGGTCGGCACCGCGCCAGCCAGGGTCGGCCGCTCGGCGGCGATCATCTCGGCGATCGGCGCGGCCTGGAGGAACCGGTCCGGCATGATCAGTGACGCGCCAGAGAGGAACGCCGCGTACGGCAGACCCCACGACATGGCGTGGAACATCGGCACGATGGCCAGCTCCCGGTCGGTCGGTCCGAGACCGAAGCCCTCCGGCATGCAGACCTGCAACGAGTGCAGGTAGATGGACCGGTGCGAGTAGGCGACACCCTTCGGATTGCCGGTGGTGCCGGACGTGTAGCAGAGCGCCGCGGCATCCCGCTCGTCCACCTCCGGCCAGTCGTACACGTCGGGCCGGTCGGCGAGCAGCGCGTCCCAGTGGTGCACGGTGATCCGGTCGCCGGCCGCCTCCTCCAGCGGCGTCGGATCGCCACCGCCCACCACCACCACGTGCCGCACGGTGGCCAACTCGCCGATCACCCGGGCCAGCAGCGGAATGAGCGTGCTGTCGACGAGCACCACCCGGTCCTGCGCATGGTTGGCGATGTAGACGACCTGGTCGGGGAAGAGCCGGATGTTGAGCGTGTGCAGCACCGCGCCCATGCTCGGCACCGCGAAGTAGGCCACCAGATGCTCGTTGTTGTTCCACATGAAGGTGGCGACGCGCTCGTCGCCGGTCACCCCGCACTCGTCGCGCAGCGCGTGGGCCAGCCGGGCCGCCACTCGGCCCACCTCGGCGTACGTCATCCGGCGGGGCTCGGCGCCCGTCCAGGTGACCACCTCGGCCGTGCCGTGCACCCCTGCGCCGTGATCGAGGATCCGGGAGACCTGCAGGGGGGCGTCCATCATCGTGCTACGCATGGGTAACAAGCTAGTGTCGGCGGTCACACGTTGGGAACCCCCGTAAATTGTCGCGGGTGAGCATCTCTTGGGCCGACTCGTATGTGGGGCAGTTACGCGCGCTTGCCGGGGACCGGACGCTGATGTTCGTCGGCGCCCGTGCCGTGGTCAGCGACAACGTGGGGCGCATCCTGCTGATCCAACGCTCCGACAACGGCCAGTGGGCCATGCCCGCTGGGGCGATGGAGTTGGGCGAGTCCATCGCCGACTGCGCGGTACGCGAGGTCCGCGAGGAGACCGGACTGCGGGCGCTACGGGTCTGCGCGTTCGCCCTCTACACCGGCCCAGACCGCACCAGCACCAACATGTACGGGCACACGTACCAGGTCTTCACCACCGCTTTCAAGGTGGAGGAGTGGGACGGTCAACTGGAGCGGGTCACCGACGAGACCACCGACGCAGGCTTCTTCGCCCGGGACCGCTTCCCCGCCCCGCTCTCCGCCTCGGTCCTGGAGACCCTGGCCGACCTGGACGTCTTCGAGCAGACGAACCGGCTGATCCTGAAGTAGCGCGGCCCTGGGTGACTGGTGTTGAACGCGGTTGACCGGGTGCCGGTCGACCGGCGCTATCGCGTGGATGGTGTCGGCCTGGCAACGCCCGCCGCCTGACGTCGACGTATCAGCGAGACAGGCCCGCAAAGTCGTTGGGTTTTGCTACGTGAATTCGAAGGGTTGACGGCTTTGTCGAATGCCGCAGTCCAGCGTTATTTACGGAGATCATCTTTGCGTTATCGTGCGGATTTGATGAGGGGTGAGCTGCCAACCTCTTCATCATTGTCGACATAAAGCCCACTGTGGCAGTGGTTGGGGTGTCCACCTACTCTTGATGGGTGGACGTAGACGGTGTGAGATGTCTCGAATTCGCCACCACGTGGGTGCCCTCAGGGGTGTTCGTGGGCCCGGCCGGGCTGTCGGTGCCGCCCGAGGTGCTGCTTGCCGAGCCGATACCTGGCTTGCATGCGCTTCATCTCGCGCCGGCTGCGGATTGGTTCACGCAGGGGTGGTCCAGTGTGCTCGGCCGGGTGCTGTCGACACAGCCATTGGATGTGCTCGCCCGGACGGTGGACGCGCCGCCTGCGTCGGTTGTCGCCGCGCTGGATCTAGCCGGGGTGATCGCTCGCGCTGACGCATTGCAACTGCCGGTTCACGTCTCCGGTAACGCTCCGGCCCGCTCCGGCGTCGACCTGCGGGTGCTGCCGTTCACTGCTTCCGGGCGTCCCGCCGAGGCGGGTGGCGCTGCCTATTCCATCGTGTTGCCGGAGAGCCACCTCGTCGCCCGGCATACCTCCACCACAGGGTTCGACCGCACGATGGTGAGTCGTCCGATGCCTGATCTACTTCGGTTGAGCGGCGAGCGGGTAGAGGTGGGATTGCCCCAACCAATTGCCAACAGGCGTTTCGCTGGTTCCGTCCTGACGGCGACGCGGACGGGTGAGACGCGGAGCGTCGCCGGTGGGGTCCACGGGCTGTGGCGGGCGCTGGCAACCCTGGAATCCGGAAGTGCGGTGCGCATCCACGCCACCACCGCCGAGGGCGTCGAGGTGTTCGTGGCGATCCGTTCACCCGAGGGCCTCGCTGTGCTGCGTGACTCGGCTGACGCTCAGGCCGCGGACCTCCCGCGGACTCCGGTCGCGCTGAGCGTGACCCCGGTGAGCCTGCTCACTGTGGCCCCGAATGATCCGGTGATCCGACCGCAAGGTGCCGCCGCGGCTCTGGGTGGGGCGGTCGGGGTATCGGCACGACTTGCTCGGGCCGTCAGCAGACTGCCGGCGTGGACGGACAACACCCCGGACTGCGCGGCCCGGGTCGATGCGGTGCTGCGTGACTACGGTCTGCTGACCGTACGCGAGGACATCAGCCCTCCGATCGACGACATCGCAGGCCGACTCAGGGGACGATTTCAACCCTCGGCCCTTCAACGTCTCGTTGAGCTGGCACCGGGCGCACTCACAGTCGTCCGTGTCGATCATCCCAACCAGCGCCCGCACCTAGTGGTGATCGAACGGCAACGGAACGCCGCCTTCACGGTCGTCGAGACCCAACCGCGTGACGGCCGTGTCCTCACCAGCTTCACACTGGACAATCCGCCCCCACACCCGCATCCGGAGTTCCTGGGGGGACCGATCGCTCTGCCGATCGGGCCCGACGGCCGACTCTGCCAAGCGAACGAGAACGGCCTGCTGAGCGGAGGACCCGCTGCAACGACGACACACACGGCTGCCGCCGTACTGGCCGATCCGTCGACCGGCTCAGCCGGGATGCCACCACGCGCTCGAAGAGAGGTTGTCGCAGCGTCGAGCACGACGCCGCTCCCACCGAGCCATTCAGAGGCGCCAGGCCTGACCGTTGACGCCATCAAGAGAGCCTACGAGTCGCTCGGGTGGACCTGGAGACCCAAAGACCCTATCCGGCTCCCGGAGGAAAGATTCCTGCGCGCACAGTTGGCAAGCGATGGTGGGTGGAGCGACTCGTGGCCCATCGGCATCTACATCGAGTACGTCGTGACCGAATGGTCGAAGTCCAGGACTGTGCCGCAGACCCTAAATCCGGCGATTACTCGTGCACTGATCGACATCAAGGAGGCAGGCTGGCAATATCCCTGGGGTGCACAGTTCGTGTATTTGCTACGCGGCGACATGAACCGTCTTAGCCAACTTCGCAAGAATGCCTGGCAGGTGGCCGTTGTATCTGAGCCGGTACGCGTACGCTAATGAAAGACCCGGCAGTGATCGGCGCCGCAATGTCCGAGACGGTGCTCGAGTCCAACATTCTAGATGATGATAGTCGAGACCGGTTTTTATTCGGGAAGTATCCGCTTCTCTACAACTCGTTAGGCAAGGACGCGGAGCTGTTTCATACGCTGGCCGACTCGGCGTGGGGGGACATGGCGGGCAGAAACCCGAAGCTGTGCGAATTCCTACGGACCGCCGATGACAGACATCAGATCGCGCGGCGAATAAGCGCGCATTCCGGCCTCGCGATGGTGTTACTGGATCGTGCTGTTCCGGAAAAGAGTGCGCAATGGTGGGGCGGCATCCTGCGGAATACGGAACTGCTGCATGACCTCGACCGACACCAGCCTGCTCTTCGGGCGCTCATGGCACCAGGTGTTTTCGAAACGGTAGCCGTCGCGCCCGCGCATCGGAGGGAGTTGCTGAAGCTGCTGTCTGAGGCGCCGAACCTCGCCGACGTGCTCGTCGAGGCGCCAGCTCTGATGAAGCGGTTGGCCACTCCACGCAACTTGGCGGCGCTAGGTGCGGCGGTGAAAAACCCGACTCTCGTACCATTCCTGTCACTCGGCCCAGAGGTCTTCGACCTCGTTGCGGATAAGGATCTCGCTGCGGATCTGGGCAAGACACGTTCCCTTCCCACCTGGTGGGGGGATCATGCCCCGGTCCAGGGCATAGTCCAAGGCCCGATCACGAGCAACGCCGTTTACCGCGCGTTCCTGTTATCCGCAAGGCCGGTGCCTACGCCACAGGGCTTCATGACCCCCGATGCGCTATTGCGAACCTCTCCGCTGCAACGCCAGTTACTCGAGGAACGACCCCTCGGGCTCCTGCCGCACGAGTATCACCGGCTGATGACGGCCATCGCGGCTGGCCGGATCAGCCGACCTCTTCCTGGCGTCGAGATCCTACGTGTCATGCTCAGCTACCCGTTCCTTGCAAGTGATTTGGAGAACAACCGAATCCATAAAGCTTACCTACACGATGTGCGTCGCGTATTTCCCGAAAGATACCAAGTAAACTTGAATGCGATGCGCACCAGTCCAGCGCTTGCTGACAAGATGATTCTCAGTCGTCCGCCCCATGCGTCGCAGGCTGACGTACCATTCGTTCCACTAGCCAATGACAGTAATTATTCCCGGTTCGCCGCGAATGGAGGGGGTGAGGCGTTCACACTATTGTTTCTGGATAAGTCTGCGTACCTCGCGTCGCCGGATCTGGTTGCTTTAACGGCTTACAACCCGAACGTTGACTGGGCGTTTAAGAGGCTGGCTGCGCGAGCCAAGCACAATGTGGCAGAAACACCCTCCGGCACGAACTTGGTTTACCGATTGACGCAGCACCGGCAGTTGCTGTCGGCGCTGGCGGCGCTGCCACTTCTGGACGATGTCGGCTGGCGCCACTGGTTCGCACTCCTTTCCAATTCGGAGTTGATGGCGGATCTGGAGGGGCGGCTCGCCGGGGACGGCGCCGAGGCAAAGGTGGCGCGTGATGTCCTCACCGCCGATACACTCGCGCCGTTTCTTGAGCTCGACAACCCGCGGTTGGCGCTTACTGAGCCGCAGTTGGCCGAGGCGTTGCGTGTGGCGCACGGGCGTGAGGATCGGATACTCACAATCGGTCGCAGCGTTCTTGAACGGTCCTGGACGCGAGATGGCATCCCCGCCACGGCGAGGGCTTTCGCCCTCGCGGAAGCCCTCGCACGAAGTTCGGACGATTTTGCGCGGGCGGTCGCCGTGTCCGCGCCGATCGAAGCCAGGCATGACTTGCTTGAGCTGCATAGACTTCTAGGGCGCGACAACGATGTGCGGGACGCGGTGGTCGGCAATCTGACCTTGGCGGTTTCGGCGGTAGAGAACCCCAGGGTGGCGGTGCTGTTGCGGGACCGCCCGCTGGTGCGGAGTTTGGCTGTCAAGGAGGCCGGCACACGACGCTTACTTCACGACACCAAAGTCGTTGAGGCGCTCCTGACAAACGACCAATTCCATGCATTATTCGTCGATACAATCACGCTTCGCAACTTCTTCGACTTAGCACCTGACCTGCTTCCCAGCCTTCTCGGTAACGCTGGGCTGTGGCGCGCCTGCATGCACCCTGGCTTGTTGAGACATATCCTGAAGAGCAACCTAAGCGGTCAGCTTCTGCGCTCGGATGCGGTTGTCGCCAACGCCGTTGCCGATTACCGGGACGTGCGCGAAGAACTTCTCACAACTGAGAAGCATACCGCACTCCAGTACCTGCACCGGGTCTCGTCAGAGGTGCGGCGTGTGGTGGTGTCCATTCGGGGGATCTTCGCGGCGTTTCGGGAAGATCCGCACACTGTTCTGGGCGTGCTGACGGGGCGGCCGGCGCTTGTGGCGGGTTTGAATTCGCGTGCGGGTTTGCTCTCTGATGCGGCGCAAGGGCGGGGGCTGCTGGGCAATGAGGATCTGTTGAATGTGATCGAGCAACGCATTTCGGAGGTGAATGATGCGTTGTTCGGCACGGATGGTGTGCTGATCTTCGTGGCGGCGCGGCCCGAGTTGGCCCCTGTCCTGGTGGCGAATCCGTGGTTGGCGACCCTGTTGACTCACAAGTCTGTGCGTACTCTCGTCAAGGCGCAGCCTGATTCGGTGGATGATTTGGTCGCCAGCCGGAACTTGCGTGCGGTCGTGGTCCTGCCTGGGGTCGCGGAGGCGTTGAAGGCCGGCGGTCGGGTCACTGCCCAGCTGCGAGATCGGCCGGATCTCGTGGATGCGCTCAAACGTAACCGGCTGTTGATGACCCGGTTGGGCAAGGGGGGTGCGGGTCCGGACGTGTTGTGGCAGGCCCTCATCCACGATCCTCAGCTCGCGCGGCAACTGCATGTCGCTGGGATGCGGGCGCTGGAGCGAAACAAAGAACTACTCCTCGCGCTCAGTGTCAAGGGCAGTACGTTTACCGGCGGTGAGTGGAGGCGGCTGCTGATCGACGACGTAGCGCTTAGCCAACTCAACGCCAGTGCCGGCGAAGGCCATGACGCTGTGATGCTCGCGGACCAGTTCCGCTCACGCCTCGCCTCAGAGCGGTCTTCTCAACAGGTCCCGGCAGCCGTTGCGGAAACGGCGGCACAGCCGGTCGGAAAGGCGTCCGCCGACAGGATTCCGGTCGGGACGGAGGGCAGTTGGCTCGATGAGGTGCCCCACCTGCTTCTCAAGCTGCAGACGCCTGACGGGGCGGACCTCGCGCAGGTATTGCGCCGTTCACCGGATCTGCTATACCTGTTGGTAAGTCGTGCCGACCTCGCCGGGCTGGTGGCCGACGAGCCCGGCAGGGCCATCGGGTACACCTTCGGCTCATATCTCGATGGTGACGGTCGCGGAGTGTCAGTATTCGAGCAGGCTGTCCACGATTGGGCGGCGGGAATTGGTATCCCTCTCGATTTTACGCTTAAGCGCCACGCCCGCGACGTGTGGAATTACACCATTGCGGAGCGTCGCGCTGCCGAGGCGCTGGCGCTCAGCGAGGCCAACCGCCGACGTGCCCGCCTGAATCCCCTCGACTACACGACATGGGAGCTCACGGGCGAGGTCCGCTTCGGCGGCGTTGTCAGCGCGAACGATTTCGACGACAAAGATGACGTAAAAAATCTACGCAAGATCGCGGCCACTGGTGTCGGCGCGCGCGAGGGCACCGAAAACCTGGCGCTCAACGCCGCCCGTCACGCCCATCTTCAGGGCGGCGACCAAGGTGTGACATTCGCGTTCGTGGTCAATGCGCAGTGGCGGGTGGACTTACTCGTCTACACGCGCAGCGCACGCCGCAAGGGCAACGATTATCTCTGGTGGGGCAACGGTTCGCTGTACACGAACAAACCGGCGCCGTTGGCCATCGCCCTGGCCGACGAGACGCTGACCGCATCGAAGGAACGCGTGCGGGAACGCACTGACGCGGCTGGTGCCGTGGCCCAGGCGCCTCTCCTCGTTCCACCGCCCACGTTGTCCAATCCGCTGAGCGAGGCACTGTACGCCTACCATCTCGCGCACACGTCCACGCCCGGTCGGACCGCGTCAACGGCGACGGCGACCGGCGCGAAGAAGAATAAGAAGATCGCGGTCAGTGCCACCGCCGACCCGACCCCGAACAGCGTCACGGAAACCGCACGCGAGGCGGTGCTCAGCGCGCTACGTGACTTCAGCGTCACCGAGTCAATGGTGGGCAGGGACGTTGCCGGGGAGCCAACCACCGCTAGCACCGAAGCGGTCAGCCCACCGAGGTGGTCCCTGCGGCTGCCCCCATCCGTCATCACGGACGGCAACGTCCACATCATCTCCTCCCAGCGGGACCCCGAACCGCTACAGCTGATCCAGCAGTTGGTCCGGGCGACCGACGCCGACCATCCCGTGATCGTGCTAGGCGCCTCAAGAAGGAGGCAGGACCCTCCGCTCGAGTCGGACCGCCGCACGCTGAACTATCTCCTCGAGCAATTCGCGCAACGCGCCCGGCCACCTCTCGTGGTCACCCGCGGCGCGGTCACCGAAGCGCTGCTCAACGTGGTGGGCACATACGGGGTGGCGCTGTTTTACGTGACGGCGCAAACAATTGCGGGTCACCGGTGGGAAGCCATCGCCCGGCACCACGACCAGACTGTCAAATCCACCAGCACCTGGGATCAGATCAACACGGATGTCCTGAAGGCGGCAGCCAAGTTGGCCCGGCCAACCAAAACCGTCACCCGGATCGACGACGCACTCGGCGAGCTAATCTGGGCAACCGACCTCACGACAGCCAGAGCCGCCTTCACCGGCAACGGCTGGTCGGCCACACGGATGAAGTCCGCCCTGGCCGAGGTCGAAAAGATGGTCGCCCGGGTGCCCGAACAACCAGCGCTGAGCGTCTTCGCCCCGATCCTGGAATTCGGCACGACCGGCCACGCCGACATCGTCTTCGACTACGCCCTCGCCGACAACGCGACGAAACCCCACGTGCTCCTCGAAGCGGTCGGCGCACTGGAACAAGCCAAACAACTCGACACCCCAACCGAAGACGGCCTCACCACCGTCGCCCTGGCATCCATGGTCACCGCGGTCGACGTGTCCGACGTCACTCACGTCTCCGCAGAGGTACTCAAGGTGATCGGCCTCATCAAGGACGACAAGTTCACGAACGCCTTCGACTTCATCCAAGCCAACAACCGCAAACTCAACGCCCAACAAAAGGGAGACTGGGTCGACGCCATCACCAACCTACAGAGCATCATGACGGACAAGACCGGCGAACTCGCGGCACTGGCACGGGGCGTCTTGGAATGCGCCGAAAGCTAGAACTGAGTCGTTTGCCCTCGCGGAGAAGTCTGAAAGACCGACCGAAGGTGGTCAGATCATCGT
The DNA here is from genome assembly GCF_043197485.1 of Micromonospora sp. NPDC049102. Classification (NCBI taxonomy): domain Bacteria; kingdom Bacillati; phylum Actinomycetota; class Actinomycetes; order Micromonosporales; family Micromonosporaceae; genus Micromonospora; species Micromonospora sp. NPDC049102. The sequence goes on from NZ_JBICTE010000015.1 coordinate 121,825, forward strand.
CTGAGACTTGGCCTCCATGTCGGCGGCGGCCTCGTCCTTGGATTCCTTGGTCAGCGGCTTGCCGCCCGGTGCCGGTGCCTCGCCGCCGAGCGGGTCGGCCCCACCCTTGGCACCCTGCGGTCCGGCACCCCGCAACTCGCTGTTGGGCATCGCCAGGGTCACCAGCACCGCCACGATGGCGACGAGCCCGGCGGTCAGGAAGACCAGGTGCAGCGACTCCACGAACGACGCCTGGATAGCGGCCCGGACGGTACCGGGCAGCGCCATGATCGTCGCGGGGTCGTTGATCGAGATGTTCGTGCCGCCACTCGCCGCCACCGCGGCCCGCTGCTCCGGTGGAAGCTGGGCGATCGCACCAGGCAGCCGGTCGGCGAGCTGCGAGTTGAGCCGCGACGAGAGCACTGTGCCGAGGATCGCCACCCCGAACGAACCACCCAGCGACCGGAAGAACGTCGCCGACGAGGTGCCGGAACCCAGGTCGCGGACGGAGACCGCGTTCTGCACCGCGAGGACGAGCGACTGCATGCACAGACCGAGGCCGACGCCGATCACCACCATGAAGCCGAACGCCACCCAGAGCGACGTACCCACCTGCAACCGGGTGAACAGCAGCATGCCGACCAGCAGGGTCGCCGCCCCGGCCACCGGGAACCACTTGTAGCGGCCGATCCGGCTCATCGCCCGACCAGTGACGATCGAGGTGACGATGATGCCGGCCATCATCGGCAGCATCAGCAGACCGCTGCGGGTCGGCGAGGCGCCCTTGACGATCTGGAGGTACAGCGGGATGAAGATGATCGAGCCGAACATCACCAGACCGAGCACGAAGCCAGCCGAGTTGGCCAGGGCGAAGGTGGCGCTGCGGAACAGCCGCAGCGGCAGGATCGGCTCGGCGACCCGCGCCTCCTGGAGCACGAAGAGCGCGGCCAGCACCGCACCGGCGACGAAGAGACCGATGATCAGCCCGGAGCCCCACGGGTACTCGTTGCCGCCCCAGCTCAGCGCGAGCAGGAGGCTGCTCACCCCGGCCACCAGCAGGCCGGCGCCGAGCCAGTCGATCGCGTGGTCCCGGCGCTCGAACGGGATCAGCCGCATCACGTGGTAGCAGACCACGATGGCCAGGATCGCCAGCGGCACGTTGATGTAGAAGATCCACCGCCAGTCGGTCTCGGCGAAGTATCCACCGACCAGCGGGCCGGCCACCGACGCGATGCCGAACACCGCCCCGAAGAGGCCCTGGTAGCGGCCTCTCTCCCGGGGTGAGACCACGTCCGAGATGATCGTGAACGCCAGCGTCAGCAGACCGCCGGCGCCGAGACCCTGGATACCCCGCGTGATGATCAGCTGGGTCATGTTCTGCGACAGCCCGGCGAGCAGCGACCCGAGCAGGAACGTGCCGATCGAGAAGAGGAAGACCGGGCGACGCCCGTACAGGTCGGCCATCTTGCCGTACAGGGGCGTCGAGGCGGTCGAGGCGAGCAGGTACGCCGTGACCACCCACGAGTAGTGGTTGATGCCGCCCAGCTCACCGACGATCGTCGGCAGGGCCGTACCGACGATCGTCTGATCGAGGGCGGCCAGCAGCATGCCGGTCATCAGGCCCAGCATGAGGAGTCTGATCTGCTGGCGGTTCAACACCGGTGCAGCGGAGGCGTCGGCAGTCATACGCCCTTCTATCCGCCACACCCCAGAACATGCACGAACCCGCGCCCATTTCGGCGTTGATCATGAAGTTATTGCCATGACACGCCGAACTCGACGACAATAACTTCATGATCAACGGGGCGAGGGGGGGTAGGGGGGCGGGGGGCAGGGGGGGGCAGGGGGGGGCAGGAGGGGGCAGGAGGTGATTCGTCGGCCTCGGACCACGTCTGCCTCGATCAGCGTTCACAGGCCGTGGCAGATCATGCCGACCGGCTTGCCAGCGTCGGAGAACGCCTTCACGAAGCGCACCGCGTCCGGGTCCGACCGCAGGAAGTCCGGGTTCGCCACACCTCCGGGGAGCACCAGCGCGTCGTACCCGGCGGCGTCCGCCTTGTCCGCGGTGACGTCGACGTCGTACGTCTTGGACTGTCGAGGTGGTTGAAGGACTGGATGGAACCGGGCTTGAGCGAAACCAGCTCGGCCGTCGCGCCGGCGTTCTCGACCGCCTCGCGCGGCTGGACGTACTCGACCTCCTCGACGCCGTCGGCGGCCAGGAAGGCGATCCTCTTGCCCTGCAATGTCGCTGCCGTGTCGGTACATCTCCGCTCGGGGGTGCGTCAATGTCCTTTCCGCGCCCTACCGACCGAAACACCCCACGACGGGCATCACACCAGCCGGCCCAGGTTTGTCCCGAGGGCCGCTGGGGACCCGGGGAGGCATGGCAGGAGCAGCAGCGGAACAGCGCAGGCTCGCCACCGTCGTGGAGAGCTGGCTCGGGCGTCCCGTCCTGATCGTCGGTGACGCCATGCTGGACGAGTGGCGGTTCGCCGAGTCCGACCGGCTCTGCCGGGAGGCGCCCGCCCCGGTCCTGACCCTGCGCCGGCGGATCTCCGCAGCCGGCGGGGCCGCGAACACCGCGGTCAACGTCGCCACCCTCGGCGGTCGGGCCGTCCTGGTCGCGCCGGTCGGCGCCGACGTCGCCGGAGACGAACTGCACGACTGTCTGGACCGGGCCGGCGTCTGGGACCGTACCGTCAACCAACCCGGCAGGCCCACCCCCGTGAAGCGGCGGATGCTGGCCGGCAACCAGATCCTGCTCCGGGAGGACTCCGGCGACCCGGACGACGCGCTCGACCCGGAGGGCGTGACCCGGCTGCTCACGGCGCTGGACTGCGCCACCGAGGAGCTGCGCGCCGCCGCCGGCGGCGAGGCACCCACGCTGGTGGTCTGCGACTACGGTCTGGGAGCACTGCCCGCGCCGGTCCGCGCGTGGCTGGTCGAGCACCGCGAGCGGTACGCCACGGTGGCGCTGGACGCCCACGACCTCGCCGACTGGCGGGGGCTCGCGCCGACAGTCGTCACCCCGAGTTTCGCCGAGGCCACCAGGCTGCTGGCCCGCGCCGGTGGCGCGACCCGTCCGACGTCCGGCACCGACCTGCACCTGGAACACCCCGACATTGATCCGGCCGACGGACCGTCCGAGCTGAGCGTCGGGGCAGCCCCGGGCGGGGCCCGCGCCGACGACCGAGCCGGCCCGGTCGGCGAGCCCACCCCCGGCGAGAGTCGGGTGGCCCTCACCGGCGACGGTCTCAGCGTCACCGGCACCGGCGTCACCGTGAACACCGAGGCCGGCGCGGGCGTGGACCGGGCCGTGCTGGCCGAGTCGCGCCTGGCCGAACTGCACGCCCACACGGGCGCCGACGTCGTCGCGGTCACCCTGGACACCGACGGCGCGGTGGTCGGCGGCGCGGACGGCGAGCGGCGGCGCAGCCACAGCACCCCGGTGCCGGCGAGTCACGCGGTGGGGGCGGGCGACGCGTACCTGGCGGCGATGACCCTGGCCCTGGCCGCCGCCGCGCCCCTGCCCACCGCCGCGCAACTCGCCCAGCTCGCGGCCACCATCACGGTCTCCGACACCGGCACCTGCGTGTGCCTGCGCGACGACCTGCTCGCCGCCCTCGACATGCCGCCGGAGGCCACCGGGCACCCGGCCGTGGTCGGCACTGACGAGTTGGACGCGATCGTCGCCGAACACCGCGAGGCGGGACGGTCGGTCGTGTTCACCAACGGCTGCTTCGACGTGCTGCACCCCGGGCACGTGCGCTACCTGGAGCAGGCTCGCGCCCTGGGTGACCTGCTCATCGTGGCGGTCAACTCGGACGGCAGCGTACGCCGGCTCAAGGGTCCGGACCGGCCGGTCAACCCGGTCGAGGACCGTGGCACCCTCCTGGCAGCGCTGTCCTGCGTGGACCATGTGGTGGTGTTCGAGGAGGACTCGCCCGCCGCGCTGATCGAGGCGGTCCGGCCGGACGTCTACGTCAAGGGCGGGGACTACCCACCGGAGCTGGTCCCGGAAGCGCCGCTGGTGCGGCGGCTGGGCGGCCAGGTGCGCACCCTCGGGTACGTGCCGGACCGGTCCACCTCCGCGATCATCGAGCGGATCCGGTCGCACGGTCAGGATCCGTCGTCGTACGCCTCCGACCCGTCGCTGAGCACCCGCATCCAGTCGTCGTGAACCGGCCCCTCGACCTCGGCACCCCGGCGGAGTTCCGCGCCGACCGGCTGGTCGACGTGCTGATCCCGACCCGTAACCGGCCCACCGAGCTGGCGGTCACCCTGGCCGGACTCGCCGCGCAGGAGGGGGTGCCCGGCTTCGGCGTGGTGGTCAGTGACCAGTCCGACTCCGAGCCGGCGTACGCCCACCCCGCGGCGGCCACCATGGTCCGGGCGCTGCGGCACGGCGGCCACCCGGTGCTGCTGACCCGTCGGCTGCCACGCCGGGGGTTGGCCGAGCACCGCGCGTACCTGCTCGCCGCGTCGGCCGCCCGGTACGTGCTCAACCTCGACGACGACGTCTGGCTCGAGCCCGGGGCGCTGCGCCGGCTGGTCACCGCGATCGGGGAGCTGGGCTGCGGGTTCGTCGGCAACGGTGTGCACGGCCTGTCGTACACCGACGACGTACGGCCGGACACGCACGGGCACTACGAGGAGTGGACCGGGCCGCCCGTCCCGGAGCGGGTGCGTCCGGGCACCCTCGAATGGGACCGCGCCCGGATCCACTCGGCGGCCAACCTGCTGCACGTCACGTCCGCCGTGGGACTTCCGCCGGGCGGGTGGCGGGCGTACAAGGTGTCCTGGATCGGCGGGTGTGTGCTCTACGACCGGGCCAAGCTCCTCGACTCCGGCGGATTCGACTTCTGGCGTCGGGTGCAGGAGAGACACCAGGGTGAGGACGTGGCCGCCCAGCTCGCGGTGCTGGCCCGGCACGGCGGGGCGGGCATCCTGCCCAGCGGCGCGTACCACCTGGAGACGCCCACCACGGTCACCGAGCGGGACGTGGAGGCGTGGGAGGTCGTCCTCGCCGACGAGGGCCTGACTACGGGTTGAGCAGTTCGCGGGCCGCTTCCCGCACCTCGGCCACGGGGACGTCCGTGACGAACGAGTCGCGGTGCGGGCACTCGCCGTCGCCCGGCCGGTGCGGGTAGATGCCCGGCGTGCAGTCCACGCCGCAGACCGGGCAGTGCACCATCCAGGAAGCGATCGGCCGGTGCCGGCCCCGCAGCGGGTTCGCCGTGTTGATCAGGTTGCCGACCCAGAAGATGCCCACCGTGGGAGCGCCCACCGCGGCGGCCAGGTGCAGCGGACCGGTGTCGTTCGAGACGACGAGCGCACAGTCGGCGTAGCAGCCGGCCAACGCGCCGAGGCTGAGCGTGCCCACCTGCGGCCGTACCGGCACTGCGGCCGCCGCGACCACCCGGTCCACCACCTCCCGCTCCGACGGCGTACCGGTCACCAGCACCTCGTAGCCGTCGTCGTGCAAGGCGTCCGCCAACTCAGCGAACCGCTCGGCCGGCCAGCGACGCCGGGTGTCGCTGGCACCGGGATGCAACGCCACCCGGGGTCGGTCAGGCGGACCGAGCACCCGCTCCGCCTCCGCCCGGTCGGCGTCGGTGACCGCCAGCGTCGGCACGATCGTGGTCGCGGGAGCGCCCACCAGGGCCACCGTCTCCAGGTAGCGGATCACCTCGTGCTGGTAGTACACGTAGCGGACCCACCGGTCCAACGGTGGCGCGTCCTCGGCGCGCAGCCCCACGGTCACCCGGGCACCGAGGCGACTGATCAGCGGGTTGGAGTTGGCGCCTCCACCGTGGAGCTGCGCCGCCAGGTCGAAGCCCTCGGCGCGGACCGCCGCCACGAAGTCGTCCATCGTCGACGGCGACTCGTCCGCCTCGGGCTCGCGGATGCCCGGCCCCGGCGGCACCACCAGCACCCGATCCACCGGGCCGGGCCGGTCGCGCCAGAGCTTCGCGTGCCACGGCGCACCGAGCAACACGATCTCCGCCGAGGGGTACGCGGCACGCAGCGCGTCCAACGCCGGTAGCACGAAGATGAAGTCGCCGAGGGCGTTGGCGCGCAGCACCGCGATCCGCCGCACGTTGTCGACTCGCCCGGCCGTCGGGCCGAGCAGGGACGGGGTGACCACGCGGCCCGCTACGGCCGGTCGATCTCGCCGGCGGTGTCCGGGTGGTGCAGCTCCCGGTCCGCAGCGGGATCGGCCGGCACCGGCGTACCCCCGGACAGGCCGCTGGAGCGCGGCCCGGTGCGGCCGACGGTGATGGTGCGCGGCGTGGGTCGCGCCGCCCGGGGCAGGTGGACCCGCAGCAGTCCGTGGTCCATCACCGCGTCGATGCCCTCCGGGTCGACCCGCGACGGCAGGTCGACCCGGTACTCGAAACCGCGCGTCTCGAAACCGCCGGGGATGCCCTGGTCGGCGTTGACCTCCGCCTCGGAGCGGGCCCGCACGCACAGCTCACGGTCGTCCAGCTCGACGGCGACCTCCTCCGGCGCGACCCCGGGCAGCCGCACGACGACCTGCCAGCCGTCGGCGGTCTCGGTCAGCTCGACGTCGGACGCCCCGGCCCGGCCGCCGACCAACCGGCTCAGCTCGGCACGCAGCGACTGCAACTCGCCCATCGGGTCCCAGCCCTGCTGCCGGCTGCGCCATCCCCGGCCGAAACCACCGGCCTGCTGCTCGCTCATCGCGCGTCTCCGATCCGCTGGGTGGTGGGTCGCAGTGAGCTGGGCGCGTTCAGATCGGCGTCGGGATCGACGCCCACACCGAGCCGATCGACAAGCTCGCCACCGAGCCAGGCGCTGATGCCGAGGATCGCCACCGCGACGATCTCGATGGCGATCAGGGCACCGCCGGCGGCCCGCGAGTCCGCGTTGAGCCGGACCGCCCACACGGCCGCGAAGAGCAGGACCACCGCGACGTTCGCGCCCGCGTGCAGCAGACCCACCCGCTTCGCACGGGTGCCGGTCGGGATCGCCAGCAGGTCGAACGAGCCGGCCGCCGCGGCGAGCAGGCCGCCGATCAACCCGACGGTGATGTTCCAGTACGCGACCTCGCCGAGGAAGTCGGGCCCGCCGACGGTGTCGATGATGTCGAAGAGCACCGCTGTGACCAGTAACGCGACCGGGAACATGACCAGCATGGGATGGACTGGGTGACCCAGCACCTTGAGTCGGCTCTCCATCTCCCGGCCTCCACTGGTCGGCGCTTTCGCGAACGGTACGTGCGGCGGGCGTGTCGCGTGAGGCCGTACCCCCGGCGGTCCGGGGGCAAACCTCGATGGCCACGCGGGCCTAGGCTGGCGATGGTGGCGCGCCCGCCACCCTGGTCAACGGCTCAGGGAGGATCACGTGACGGTGGAGATCACCACGCACGAGGAACTGCGCGAGCTGCTCGGGACACCGCACCCCCGGGCCGCCAACAAGGACCGCCCCCGCCTGCACGAGCGGGACCGGCAGTGGCTCGCCGCCGCGCCGTTCTGCCTGCTGGCGACGGCCGGCGCGGACGGCAGTTGTGACGTCTCGCCCAAGGGCGACCCGGCCGGGTTCGCGCTGGTGCTCGACGACACGACCATCGCGCTGCCGGAGCGGCCGGGCAACAAGCGCGCGGACGGCTACCAGAACATCCTGGACAACCCGCATGTCGGGCTGCTCTTCCTGATCCCGGGCCGCACCGACACGCTGCGCATCAACGGACGGGCCCGCCTCGTCCGCGACGCGCCCTGGTTCGATGACATGGTGGTCAAGGGCCACCGGCCGGTGCTGGCCGTCGTGGTGGAGATCAAGCAGATCTTCTACCACTGCGCGAAGGCGTTCCTGCGGTCCGCGCTGTGGCAGCCGGAGACCTGGCAGCCCGACGTCCTGCCGTCCCGCGCCCGCCTGATCAAGGAGGTCGAGGCGCCCGCCGAGAGCCTGGAGGAGTTGGAGAGGCACTACGGCCCGGAGTACGCCGAGAAGATCTACGTCTGACGTCGTCGCGTCGCGGTCAAACCGGACCCGGGTCTCCGGCGGTGTGCGTCGACGGCGACAGAAGATGCCCAGGTCAAGCAGGCAGTGGCTCACAGCCCCCGCGGACCGCCACTCGAGTTCGCCCCCACCCTCACCGTGGACGGTGCAGTCGACCACGCACCCGCCGCGGCGCTCGTTCTCGCTAGACGAGTAGTTCCGAACCCGTCAGTGGTCGTAGGCAATGAGTGATCGGGTGACGGGTGCTCCGGTCTTGTTGTTGTGCCAGATCGCGGCGG